>WGCB01000262.1 GCA_015494005.1 Caldilineaceae bacterium | reverse complement strand
CCCTGGGAGGCAAATTCTACCGCATCCGCCCCATCCACAGCTTCGTCTCCCAGCTCGCCTCCGCCACGGTGATCCTGGGCGCCTCCCTCCTGGGCGGGCCGGTGAGCACCACCCACGTGGTCAGCTCCGCCATCGTGGGCGTGGGGGCGTCGGAGCGCATGAGCCAGGTGCGCTGGACCAACCTGACGGACATCCTCATCGCCTG
Organism: Caldilineaceae bacterium; assembly: GCA_015494005.1. Lineage (GTDB taxonomy): Bacteria > Chloroflexota > Anaerolineae > Caldilineales > Caldilineaceae > S144-5. The sequence continues at coordinate 13,186 of WGCB01000262.1, read as the reverse complement.
GCTCATCACCGTGCCCATCACCACGATCATCGCTGCGGTCCTCTACGTCCTGCTGCGCCTGGTGCTGGGGCCATGACAGCGTGAAGGGCGGGGCAACAGAACAGACAACCATTCCCTGCCGGAAGCAGCCGGCACAGCGAACCAGGGGGAGGACAAGCATGGGTTTTTGGTCACGCACAGGCAAACGCAAGAACATTTTCATCGATCTGCTGGAGCAGCAGGCCGAGAAGGTGGAGGTGGGCACCGAGGCCCTGTGGCGTTTCGTCACCACCGAGGCCGAGGAGGCGGCCCAGCAGGTGGAACGGTACGAGAAGGAAGGGGACGAACTGCGGCGCATCCTCATCGACGAGCTGCACAAGACCTTCATCACCCCTTTCGACCGGGAGGACATCTACGATCTCTCCCTCTACCTGGACGACGTGCTGGACTACGCCTACAGCACGGTCGTCGAGATCCGGCTGCTCAAGGTCAAGCCGGACAAATACCTCATCGAGATGGTGAACCGCCTGCGGGAGGCCGGGGACGAGCTGCTCCTGGCCATGCAGCGCCTGGACGAGAACCCCATGGTGGCCCTGGACCACGCCCGGCGCACCAAACACCGGGAGAACCAGGTGGAGCGGGTCTACCGGCAGGCCGTGGCGGATCTCTTCTCCGGGCCGGAGAACACCCACCACATCATGGAGATGCTGCGCACCCGAGAGGTCTACCGCCACGTGAGCAACGCCGCGGACCGGGCCGACATGGCCGCCAACGTCATCGGCTCGGTGGTGGTCAAGATGACCTGAGATTTGGCAGGCGAGCCGTCGGTTGGTAAGCTGAAGGGGATGGATGCATTCAGCCGCACCGAACGAAAGGCAACCATGGCGCAGAAAGTGCTGGTTGTTGAGGACGAACCGAGCCTGCTAGAGACCCTGGAGTACAACCTGGTGCGCCAGGGCTACGAAGTCCGCACCGCCACCGACGGCCTCCAGGCCCTGGAGATGGCCCGCCAGGAACAGCCGGACCTGATCGTCCTGGACGTGATGCTCCCAGGCCTGGACGGCTTCGAAGTCTGCCGCATCCTGCGCCAGGAGAGCAACGTGCCCATCCTCATGCTCACCGCCCGCAGCGACGAGGTGGACCGGGTGGTGGGCCTGGAGATGGGCGCGGACGACTACCTGGCCAAGCCCTTCAGCATGCGGGAGCTCATGGCCCGGATCAAGGCCAACCTGCGCCGGGTCCGCCTCACCCGGGAGGAGACCCTGGCCGAATCCGGCAACGGTGGGGCGGAGACCCGGCCGGCCAGCCAGCTGGTCTTCGGGGATCTGGTCATCGATCCCGAGCGGCGGGAGGTCTACCGGGGGCAGGAGCTCCTCCACCTGAAGCCCCGGGAGTTCGACCTGCTCCTCTTCCTGGCCCAGAACCGGGGCATCGCCCTGGGCCGGGAGCTGATCCTGGAGCGGGTGTGGGGCTGGGACTACGGCGGCGGCAGCCGCACCGTGGACGTGCATGTGCGCTGGCTGCGTCAGAAGATCGAGGACGACCCGGCCAACCCCACCCGCCTGGTCACCGTGCGGGGCGTCGGCTACCGCTTCGAGGGCTGACCCTGGCGAGCCCTGGACGTAGCCCGAGCCGTTCAAAGCGAGTAGCACCCCAAATGCACCCTTTCCGATCCATCCGCTGGCGCATCGCCCTTCCCTTCCTCCTCCTGACCGGCCTCCTTGCCTTCGGCCTCACCTTCCTGGCCATCCGCCAGCTCCAAGCCCTCCCCATCCAGGACGTCAACCCCGAGCTGGTCGCCCAGCTGGATGGCGCCGTCCGCGCCCTGATCTTCCTGGGCCTGGCCGGGGGCGCCCTGGCCCTCCTGGCCACCTTGGCCCTGGCCTCCATCCTGTCCGAAAGCCTGGCCCGCCCCCTCCGCCGCCTGACCCGCATGGCTGAAGAGCTGATCCAGGACGAGGGCGAGCCCGCCACCTCCTCGGCCAGGGACGAGATCGCCCAGCTCAGCCTGGCCTTCAACCGGCTGGTGGCCGTCTCTCAGGGGCGCATGGACCGGCTGGCCCAGAAGGAAAGTCGCATGGCCGCGGTCCTGGACCACCTGCAGGACGGCATCCTGATCCTGGACGAGGCGGGGCGGGTGCAGCGGGCCAACCCGGCCCTCTCCCGCCTGCTCCGGTTGACCGGGCCGGTGACGGTCGGCGCTTCCTTCCCCCAGGTGGTGCGGGATCACCGCATGGTGGAGCTGCTGGAGGAGTGCCAGGAGGAGGACGAGCTCCAGAGCGAGCTCCTGGAGATGAACGATGGCCGGGCCCTGCGGGTGACGGTGGCCCCCTTCTGGGACGGCTTCCGCAAGGGCTACCTGGTGGTTCTGCGGGATCTGAGCAAGCGGCGGCAGCTGGAGCGCATCCGCAAGGACTTCATCAGCAACGTCTCCCACGAGCTGCGCACGCCCCTGGCCTCGCTCCGGGCCCTGGTGGAGACCCTGCGGGACGGCGCCTTGGCGGATCCACCCGCGGCCCAGCGCTTCCTGGACCGGATCGAGACGGAGGTGGACTCCCTGGCCCAGATGGTGCAGGAGCTGCTGGAGCTCTCCCGCATCGAGTCCCGGCAGGTGCCCTTCCACTGGGCCGCCACCCCGGTGAGTGAAATCGTCCTGGGGCCGGTGGAGCGGCTCCAGACCCAGGCGGCCCGGGCGGGCATCACCCTGGTGGTGGACCTGCCAGCCCGCCTGCCCCGGGTCTTGGCGGACCAAGAGCGCACCCAGCAGGTGATCACCAACCTGGTGCACAACGCCATCAAGTTCACCCCAGCCGGTGGGCAGATCCGGGTCAGCGCCTACGTCCAGGCCTCCTCTCCCGGGCAGGGTGAGCCGCCTGGAGTGGTGATCCAGGTGGCGGACACGGGCGTGGGCATCCCCGCGGAGGACCTGCCCCGGATCTTCGAGCGCTTCTTCCGGGCGGATCGGGCCCGCTCCGGCCAGGGCACCGGCCTGGGCCTGGCCATCGCCAAGCACATCGTCCAGGCCCACGGCGGCCGCATCTGGGCAGAGAGCCGGGAGGGCCAGGGGACGACCATTTCCTTCAGCCTGCCCGTGGCCCGGGAGGCAGGGAGCGTGGCCCGGGACGCGTAGAACGGAACGGCGACAAAATGGACGGCGAGCCGATGGCTCGCCTTTTTTGTTGGGCCGGTGCACTGCACCGAATCCCAGCCCCCTTTAACCAAACGTTTACACGCCGTTCGCTCACTCTTAACCCTGTGGCCCAGCGACCCACCCCGTCTGTTAACCTGTCCCGGCTATGCTGAGGGTGATGACAAAAGCCATGCACTATCGAATCGATCCGCCATCGATCCACTACGGAAAGGATCCACCACGGAAAGGAATGTGCAGCGTGCGACGGTATGGATTGTCTCTGCTCGTCTTGATCGGATTGCTCCTGGCCGCCTGTGGCTCTGGCTCGGACCCGGGCGCGAAAGCCGACCCGGAAGCCCCCGGCCTGGCCGGCGACATCCTGGTGGATGGCTCCAGCACCGTCTATCCCATCACCGAGGCCATGGCCGAGGAGTTCGGCCTGGAGCACCGCAACGTGCGGGTGACCGTGGGCATCTCCGGCACCGGCGGCGGCTTCAAGAAGTTCTGTGCCGGAGAGACGGACATCTCCGATGCCTCCCGGCCCATCAAGGCGTCCGAGGTGGCCCAGTGCCAGGAGAACGGCGTCGAGTTCATCGAGCTGCCTGTGGCCTACGACGGTCTGGCGGTGATGGTCAACCCGGAGAACGACTGGGCCCAGTGCATGACCCCGGAGGAGTTGAAGACGATCTGGGAGCCGGCCGCCCAGGGGACCATCACCCGCTGGAGCCAGGTCCGAGACGGCTGGCCGGACGAGGAGCTGCGTCTCTTTGGCCCGGGCACCGACTCGGGCACCTTCGACTACTTCACCGACGCCATCGTGGGCGAGGAGGGGGCCAGCCGAGGGGACTTCCAGGCCAGCGAGGACGACAACGTGCTGGTCCAGGGCATCGCGGGGGACCGGTACGCGCTGGGCTACTTCGGCCTGGCCTACTACCAGGAGAACCAGGACAAGCTGAAGCTGGTGGCCATCGACGACGGCAACCCGGACAACGGCGAGGGCTGCATCCTGCCCACCGCAGAGACGGTGGCGGACGGGAGCTACCAGCCCCTCTCCCGGCCCATCTTCATCTACGTGCGCACGGAGGCCGCGGATCGCCTCGAAGTGGAGGCCTTCGTCCGCTTCTACCTGGACCCGGAGAACGCGGAGGCCCTGGTCACCGAGGTGGGCTACATCCCCCTGCCGGCCCGGGTCTACGAGCTGGATCGGCAGCGCTTCCAGAAGCGGGTCACCGGCTCCATCTTCGCCGGGGGCTCCCAGGTGGGCGTGACCTTGGAGGAGCTTCTCCAGGCCGAGCAGAGCAACTGACCATGGACATACCCCGTTGCCGCAAAGGAGCAGTGCCATGAGCCTGATCGAAATCGGGTGGGGCGGCCAGGAAGCCGATGTGGCCGCCCGCCTGCGCCGGAAACACCGCAAGGAGCGGATCCTCCGAGCCCTCTTCGGCGGTGCGGCCCTGGTCTCCATCCTCACCACCCTGGGCATCATCGCCGTGCTGCTCTTCGAGACCGTGGCCTTCTTTCGGGAGGTCTCCCTCTGGGATTTCCTGACCAGCACCCAGTGGACCCCCCTCTTCACCGAGAAGCACTTCGGGATCCTGGTCCTGGCCAGCGCCACCCTGCTGACCACGGCCATCGCCCTGGCCCTGGCCTTGCCGGTGGGCCTGCTGGCGGCCATCTACCTGAGCGAGTATGCCTCGCCCCGGGCCCGCTCCTTCCTGAAACCGGCCCTGGAGCTCCTGGCCGGGATCCCCACGGTGGTCTACGGCTACTTCGCCCTCCTGACCGTGACCCCCATGCTCAAGCAGCTCTTCCCAGGGATGGCCACCTTCAACGCCCTGAGCGCCGGCCTGGTCATGGGGGTGATGATCATCCCCACGGTGGCCTCCATCAGCGAGGACGCCATCCACGCGGTGCCCCGGGCCCTGCGGGAAGGGGCCTACGCCCTGGGCGCCACCAAGTGGGAGGTGATCCGGGGAGTGGTGCTGCCGGCCGCCCTCTCCGGGATCGTGGCCGCCTTCATCCTGGGGGTCTCCCGGGCCGTGGGGGAGACCATGATCATGGCCATCGCCGCGGGGCAGAACCCCCGCCTGACCCTGAACCCTCTGGTGCCCATCGAGACCATGACCGCCTTCATCGTCCAGGTCAGCCTGGGGGACACCCCGGCTGGCAGCCTGGCCTACCGCACCATCTTTGCCGTGGGCATGACCCTCTTCCTCATCACCCTCACGTTGAACGTGATCAGTGACTGGATCGTGCGCCGCTACCGGGAGCAATACGAATGATGAGCGAGAACAACCCATCGTTGATTCGCCTGGAACCCACCATGACTGTCCCGCCTGCCCGCAGGCCGGTGAAGAAACCCCTGCCGGTGGCCTCGGAGGGGGGCTTCCGCCCGAACCTGGCCTGGCGAAAACGCCTGGACGCCCTCTTCCAGCCCTTGACTGTGCTGGCCACGGTCTTCGGCCTGGTGGTGCTGGCCTGGCTGCTGTGGAGCGTCTTCCAGGAGGGGCTGCCCCGGCTGAGCTGGCAGTTCCTGACCAGCTTCCCCTCCCGGCGACCGGCCCGGGCCGGGATCCTCTCGCCCCTGGTGGGCTCGCTCTGGCTCATGGGCCTCACCGCGGCGATCGCCTTCCCCCTGGGCGTCTCCGCGGCCCTCTATCTGGAGGAGTACGCGCCCAAGAACCGGCTCACCCGGCTCATCGAGATCAACATCGCCAACCTGGCCGGCGTGCCCTCCATCATCTACGGCCTGCTGGGCCTGGAGCTCTTCGTGCGCTACCTCTCCCCCCTCACCAACGGCCGCACCATCCTGGCCGGAGGGCTGACCATGAGCCTGCTGGTCATGCCGGTGATCATCATCGCCACCCGGGAGGCGCTGAAGGCCGTCCCGGACAGCCTGCGCCAGGCCGGGCTGGCCCTGGGCGCCACCAAGTGGGAGGTGCTCCGGGACCACGTGCTGCCTATGGCCATGCCCGGGATCCTCACCGGCACCATCCTGGCCCTCTCCCGGGCCATCGGCGAGACCGCGCCCCTGATCACCATCGGCGCCCTCACCTACATCGCCTACCTGCCCCCGGCTTCCCTGGAGGCCCTGCGCACGCCCTTCACCGTGCTGCCCATCCAGATCTTCAACTGGGTCTCCCGGCCCCAGGCGGGCTTCCACGTGAACGCGGCCGCGGGGATCATCGTGCTGCTGGCCATGCTCTTCGCCATGAACTCCGTGGCCATCATCCTGCGCAACCGCTACCGTCGACGCTACGACTGACAGCTTTCCCGAACGCCCCTGACCACGCGAGGAGAATCAAACCATGAACCGAACCCTAGACCAAGTCCACCTGGACGCCCCCCAGGCCCCTGCTGCCGATGCCCGGCTGGACTTCGTGGATGTGGCCCTGGACATCCGGGACCTGAGCGTCTCCTACGGGGAGACCAAGGCGGTGGCGGGGATCCACCTGCAGATCCCTCGCAACCGCATCACCGCGCTCATCGGGCCCTCCGGGTGCGGCAAGAGCACGTTTCTGCGCTGCCTGAACCGCATGAACGACCTGATCCCTGCTGCGCGGGTGTCGGGCCAGGTGCTCTTCCACGGCAAGGACATCTACGCCCCGGACGTGGACCCGGTGGAGGTGCGGCGGCGCATCGGCATGGTCTTCCAGAAGCCCAACCCCTTTGCCCGCTCCATCTACGACAACGTGGCCTGGGGCGCCCGCATCAACGGCTTCCAGGGGGACATGGATGGCCTGGTGGAGCAGGCCCTGCGCCAGGCCGCCCTCTGGGACGAGGTGAAGGACAAGCTGCACCAGCCCGGCACGGCCATCTCCGGGGGGCAGCAGCAGCGCCTCTGCATCGCCCGGGCCATCGCCATCCGGCCGGAGGTGATCCTCATGGACGAGCCGGCCTCGGCCCTGGATCCCATCGCCACCCTGAAGATCGAGGACCTGATGCAGGAGCTGGCCCAGGAGTACACCATCGTGGTGGTCACCCACAACATGCAGCAGGCGGCCCGGGTCTCGGACTACACTGCCTTCTTCACCGTGGACGAGGAGCGGGTGGGGCATCTGGTGGAGTTCGGGCCCACCCAGCAGATCTTCACCACCCCGCAGGACCAGCGCACCGAGGACTACATCACCGGGCGGTTCGGCTAGCGGCGTCCCCGATGCGTGCCGCCCTGAGCGACAAAGGAGAAAAAACGATGCGACGGCGTTACGAACAGGAGCTGGAGAAGATCCAGGACCAGGTGATCCTGCTGGGCAGCATGGTCACCAACGCCCTCTGCCGCTCCGTGAAGGTCCTGCGCCGAAAGGCTCTGACCGAAGCGATGGAACTGATTGCCGCGGATCAGGCCATCAACGAGCGGCGCTACGCCATCGAGGCCGACTGCCTGCGGGTGATCGCCACCCAGCAGCCCGTGGCCGGGGACATCCGCTTCCTGGCCGCGGTGCTGGAGATCGCCACCGAGCTGGAGCGCATGGGGGATTACGCCAAGGGCATCGGCAAGATCACCCTGCTCCTGGGCAGCGCCCCGGGGATCACCCCGCCGGCGCCGCTTCTGGACATGTGCCAGCAGGCCAGCCGCATGTTGGACCAGGCCCTGGTCGCCTTTGTGGAACGGGACGTGGAGGCCGCCTGGGCCATCCCCAAGGAGGACGATGTGCTGGATGCCATCTACAACCAGATCCAGCAGGCGATGATCCAGCTCATCGTCCAGGATCCCACCCTCGCGGACCAGGCCAACCACATCCTGTGGGCGGCCCACAACCTGGAGCGGGCCGGGGATCGGGTCACCAACATCTGCGAGCGGATCCTTTTCACCGTCACCGGCGAGCTCATCGAGATGGACATGCTGATGGACGAGATGGTCTCCGACGCCGTTTCGGATAGACGATAATTTGAACTTGCATCCTGGTGGATTTCGGTTTATCATCACTGTAACCGGACTCACAATTGCGCCACTCAGGCCAGACCATCGCTCCCGCACCGGTTGCGCCCGTGATTTCGGCAGTGAAACGTGGTTTCGCCCACCCGGATTGTTGGTTCGCACCAGTTATTCTTTATCCCCAATCAGCTCTACTCAACTCACATAGTCTCAGGAGGTACCCGATGTACAATCGACGCATTGCGGTCTGGGCTTCCTTGCTCCTCGTGGCCATGCTGGTCCTGTCCGGCTGCGCGCCACGGGTGGGTGCGGGGTCATCGGCAGCCCTGGCCAAGGATCCCACGGAGTTGGTGATCGACCTGCCGGCCCTGGTGGTCGACATCAACGCAGACGGTTCCCCCTCGGTCGGCAACGTCCCTGTAGCCGAGCTGGGCGCGCTGGCTGGCGCTGACCTCTCCACCCTGGCCGTGCCCAAGGAATGGGTGGACTACATGGTGGCCGGCAACATCCAGCACATCCAGATCGACAACAAGGCCGACGGCCTGCTCCTCCTGGTGAACGGCCAGCCCATCCCCTCCCTGGTCTGGGACGGCGAGTCCCTGCAGACCACCGCGGAGGTCCTGAACACCTTCGGCGTGGCCATCCCCATGGCCGAGAAGGTCCTGCCCCTGGTGCAGCGCCTGGGCATCGGCGTGATCGTGCGCTTCCCTGTGCCGGAAGGCGCGGAGATCATCCCCTTCTACGTGGAGGGTGACGACACCGCCGCCATGGCCGCCAAGAAGGCCCAGGAAGAGTTCCTGGCCGCGGTGGGTGTGCCCCCCCGGATCAACCTGCCTGTCTTCTACAACCCGGACGGCAGCTTCACCCTGGGCGACCTGACCGACGCCGAATGGTCCGCCCTGACCGGCGCTCCTGTCTACGCCCTGCGCCTGAACCCGCAGCTGGTCAAGAGCCTCTCCGAGCGGGGTGTGAAGAGCCTGACCATCAGCACCGACGCCGAGGGCATCCACATCATGGTGAACGGCAAGGCCCTGCCCACCCTGACCTGGGGCAACGGCGAGCTGCAGCACCTCCTGAATGTGGCCGATCAGATGAACCTGTGGGAGCTGGTGGCCCCGGGCATGAACATGGGTGACATCCTGGCCACGGTGCACGAGCTGCTGCCCGTGATCCAGACCACGGACTTCGACCTGCACGTCTTCCTGCCGGAAGGCGGCATGGCCGTGGCCCGCTAGACCCTCCCGGCTCGGATTCGTCCGAGCCCTGCAACCCACGCGCAAAACGGGGGCGGACCCAGTGTCCGTCCCCGTTTTCGATCTCCCCGAGGCGCCCCATGACCGAGCCAACTGGCCCGTCTCCCTCCTCGCCCCGTCGAGTCCTTTTCGTCTGCCTGGGCAACACCTGCCGCAGCCCCATGGCCGCCGCCCTGGTCAACCACTTCCTGGGGGACGCCTGGCAGGCCGCCTCCGCGGGGATCCGCCCAGGCCAGCAGGTGAGCCCTCTGGCTGCGGAGGCCATGCAGGAGCTGGGCATCGACATCCGCGACCACCAGCCCCGCTCCGTGGAGGCCTTCCGAGAGCAGCCCTGGGACCTGGTGGTCCTCCTCAGCGACCGGCTGGGCCCTGTGGCCCAGGAGTGGCCCCAGGTGCAGGAGCGGCTACTGCTCCCTTTCCCGGACCCCTACGAGGCCACGGGTGACCGGGCCCAACGCCTGGCCGTCTACCGCCAGGTGCGGGATGCCATGCGGGCCCAGCTCCTCCCCCTCCTGGCCGCGAAGGCCCGGGGATGACGCCGGCCCCGGCTTAGCAGTCGCCGCTCATGTAGAGCTGGCCCTGCTGGAAACCCCGGCGGGCGTAGTAGCCCCGGGTGCCCGTGGCCGCGATGACGCTGATGCGCCGGAAGCCGGCCTCCCGGCTGATGCGTCGCGCCTCCTGGATGAGCTGGCTGCCCAGGCCCGCGTGCTGGGCCGCACCGGTCTCCTCCTTGCCGATGGCCAGGGCCGGGCCGTAGACGTGGACCTCCCGGATCAGGGCGTGGCCCTGGATCTCCTCCAGGAAGGCCCGGCTGCCCGCGTCCGGCGTCCGAGGCAGGCTCAGGCGCAGGAAGGCGGCGATGAGCCCCGGCTCCGGGCTGGCCTCCGTGGTGACAAAGTGGAGGAAGTGCTCCTGGGTCAGGTCCGTTTCGTAGCGGTGGACCCGCAGCTCCAGCTCCTCCTGGCGCACCTCCCGCCGCCGCACCTCCCGGCAGCGGATGCAGCCGCAGCGGGTTCCCCGGCGTGCCAGCTCCTGGTGGACGTACTCCCGCAGGTTGCCCAGCTTCACCCCGGCCCGGATGTGGTGGGCGGGGATGTCCCGGAAGAGGCGGTTCACCCGGGTGTAGGGCGGAATGGTGGGCTTCACGTCCGCCAGCAGGGCGATGAGCTCCTCCTGGCTGTAGGGCCGGTACTTGCCCTCCTGCCAGAGCTGGTAGAGCTCCGTGCCCTGGATCAGGGAGCAGGGGTAGATCTTCAGCTCGTCCGGGCGGATGGCCGGGTCATGGAAGAAGCGGGCGAAATCGGCTCGGTCGCTCTCCGGGGTGGCCCCGTAGAGGTTGGGCATCCAGTGCAGGTTCAGCTTGAAGCCGGCCGTGCGCAGGAGACCCAGGGCCCGGCGCACCGCGGCCACGTCGTGTCCCCGCTTGTTCAGGGCCAGGATGCGGTCGTCCAGGCTCTGGACGCCGATCTGCACCTTGGTGACCCCCAGCCGCCGCAGGTGGACGATCTCCTCCGGGGTGATCCAGTCCGGCCGGGTCTCCACCACCAGGCCCACGTTGCGGTGGGTGGCGTGGACGTTCCGGGCCTGGGCCTCCTCCAGGGTGGCTGCCGCCTGGTAGCTCGGATCCCCGGCCTGGTTCATGGCGTCGAAACAGCGACGCACGAACCACTCCCGGTAGTCCCGGCTGTAGGCGCTCCAGGTGCCGCCCAGGATGAGGAGCTCCACCTTGTGGGCCTGGTGGCCGATCTGCTCGAAGGCCTGGATGCGCCCCAGGGTCTGCTTGAAGGGATCGAAGCCGTCCCGCTCGGCCCGCTGGCAGCCCGGCTCGTCGAAGATGTAGCTCTTGGGCATGCGCACGTCGTCCGGGCAGAAGATGCAGCGGGCCGGGCAGCCGGCCGGCGCGGTGAGGACCGTCACCGGGGCCACGCCGCTGGCCGTGCGCACCGGCTTCATGCGGATCCGCCCCAGCACCGTGGGATCCGGCTCCAGATCCCCCTCGGCCACCAGGTGCCGGTACCCGGCGATGAGATCGGCCTTGGAAAAGAACCCTTTGCCGTCCTTCGGGAAACGGGATAAAATAGATCGTAAGCGGCGATCGTCCCACTCCCCCTCAGGCACTCCTTGGATCTCCTGGAAAACAGCGTGCAGGATCCCCGCGTAGGCCCTGGGATCGAACTGGCGCCGCTGACGCCAGCGACGGCTGCTCTCCAGCACCTCGGATGGGATTTCGTCTGCTGCGTAGATGCGTTTCATGGATCCACGAAAGGAAGCGAGCGGCCTGGGCCTGCTCGGCTAAACCAGATTGAGCCAGAATGAGACCAGAGATCCAACGCCGGCTCCTGGCGGTGAACCGGCGCTTCTACGAGACGGTGGCGGACGAGTTCCACCGCACCCGCCAGGGGTGGACGCCGGGCCTGCTGGCTATTTTACCCCACATCCCAGAGGGTACGAAACAGCGCCCGGCCACTGTCCTGGACGTGGGCTGCGGCAACGGGCGGCTGGCTCGGCTCTTGGAGGAGCGGGGCGGCCACACGGAGTACACCGGCGTGGACCAGGATCCCCGGCTGCTGGCCCTGGCCCAGGAGAGCACGGCCCACCTGACCCGCACCCGCTGCCGCTTCCTCCAGGCGGACCTGGCGGACCCGGCCTGGACCCAGGTGCTGGGCCGGGAGGAGCCGCACTTCCAGGTGGTGGTCTGCCTGGCCACGCTCCAGCACCTGCCTGGCTACGAGCTGCGGCGGCGGGTGGTCCAGGATCTGGCCCGCCTCAGCCAGGAGGTGGTCATCCTCTCCTTCTGGCAGTTCCTGGAGGCGGCCCGCTTCCGGGCCAAGCTCCTGGACTGGTCCACGGTGGGCCTCTCGCCCCAGGACGTGGAGCCCGGGGACGCTCTCCTGCCTTGGCAGCAGGGGCCCTACGCGGTGCGCTACGTGCATCAGGTGGATAGGACGGAGCTGGAGCGCCTGGCCCGGGATGCCGGCCTGCGCATCCGGCAGATCTTCCGGGCGGACGGGAAGGAGGGCAACCTGAACCTCTACGCCGTCCTGGAGCCGGTCCGGGAACGGCGCGAGGCATCCGCTTAGTCCGCGCCGTGGCTTGGCTGGAATGATAGCGTGCCTGTACGTTCTATGCGTCCCGCACACTTTGTGGTCCATCCACAGAAAGGAGATCCGCCATGAGCTTCCTGCCGGACGATCCGCCCTCTGGGGAACCGGTTATCTTTGACCGCCCACAGAGCATTGGGGATCTGCTGACCCGCTCCTTTCAGATCTACCGGGCCCGCTTCGCTGGCCTGGTGGGGCTGGCAGCGCTCTTTTTGGTGCCGTACGCGCTGATCAGCGGCCTGCTCGCTGGCCAGATTTCAGCTAGCACCGAGACCGTTATGCGCTCCTTTCAGACCGGCGGCCCCTTCCCCATGGGAGCCGCAGTCAGCTACATGACATCGTTCTTTCTGATAGGCTTTCTGGGGCTTGTCGTCAACGCAGCTATTGCCCCGGCGCTGATCTACCAGATAGGCGAGTTCCTGCATGGCCGGGCGATATCCCTGGGGCAGAGCCTGCGAGGGGGGCTGTCCCGGTTCTGGGCCTATATGGGCATGGTCATCGCCCAGGGTATCGTCTTTGCCCTGATTGCGGGCGTGTTCGCGGTGATCGTCGTCATGCTTGTGTTGACCATGAGCGCCGGAGCTGGCCTGGCATCTGGCAAGGGCCCTGCCCTGGGCGTCGTTGGGTTCTTGCTGATTTTCAGTTTGGCAGTTGTGTTGATCTCCATCCCCTGGCTGTTTCTTGCTGCCCGCTGGATCGCCGCCATGCCCGCCCTGGTCCTGGAGCGGCGCGGGCCCATCGAATCCCTGGGCTACAGCTGGCGCCTGACTCGCGGGAACACCTGGCGAGCCATTGGATTGATCGTTTTGCTGACCATCCTGGGCATCGTTCTCAGCCTCCCTATCAT
>WGCB01000261.1 GCA_015494005.1 Caldilineaceae bacterium | reverse complement strand
CCCCCACCACGATGGCGATGGCCACGTACCCCAGCCCCTCCAGAGTGGGCGCCAGGGCCGAGGTGTAGGCTGTGGCCCGGATGTTGGCGTCCCGGTTGAGCGCGTTGCTCTCCTGGAAGCGGCGGATGTTCTCCTCTTCCCGGCTGAAGGCCTGGACCTCCCGCACGCCGGAGATGCTCTCCTCCAGCTCCGCGCTCACACCCCCCAGGCTCTCCCGGGCCACGCGGAAGGCTTTGCGGGCCTGGGAGCTGAACCAGAGGGTGGCCAGGACCATGAGGGGCATGACGCTCATGGTGAGGAGCGCGTAGGGCGGGTTCAGATCCAGCATCTTGAAGATGATCCAGGCCAATAGCACCGCGCCGCTCAGCACCTGGACCAGGCCGAAGCTGAGCACCTGCTGGATGACGCTGGTGTCGTTGGTGATGCGGCTCATCAGGTCCCCGGCGTCGTTGCGGGTGTAGAAGCCCAGGGAGAGGCGGTGCAGGTGGCGGAAGAGCTGCACCCGCACGGTGCGCAGGACGTGCTGCCCTGTCCAGCTCATGGCGAAGAACATGAGCCCGGCCGCCGCGGTGCCGGCCGCGTAGAGCCCCAGCAGCACCAGGACGATGCGGGTGAGGCCTCCCAGCAGATAGTCCTGGTCCGGGAAGGCCGGCACGGTGTCGTACCAGCAGTTCCCCTGGCCTGGGCGAGCCATCTGCCCGCCTAGCTCTTCCAAGGGGATGGGCAGGTTGCTCAGGTTCTCCCGGAACTGGTCCGCGGCCTGGCCCATGAGGGCCGGGGTCAGGTAGCAGTCCACCGCCTGGCCCAGCAGCTCCGGCGCGGCGACCTGAACGTAGGCGTTGACGCCCAGCATGGCCGCCACCAGGAGTAAGACGAGCCAGTAGGGTCGAAAATAGGCGCTGAAGCGGCGCAGGGTGGTGGCGACGCTCTTGGGCTTGCGGGCTTCTTCCTGCAGTGCTCTGCCGTGAAACATGGTGCCTTCCTATCGGGTTTCGTCCTGGGTTTCCAGGGCCGGAGCATCCGGCGTGGAAGCCTGTGGGGCAGCCTGGGTGGGTGAATCTTCCACCAGCTGGCTGTGGTAGATCTCCGCGTAGATGGGGCTGCTCTCGATGAGCTCCTGGTGGCGGCCTCGCGCCATCAAGCGCCCCCTGTCCAGCACCAGGATCTGGTCCGCGCGGCGCACGGTGCTGATGCGCTGGGCGATGACGAAGCTGGTGCGGCCCTCCATGAGCTTGTCCAGGGCCCGCAGGATCTGGGCCTCGGTGGCCATGTCCACGTTGCTGGTGAAGTCGTCCAGGATGAGGATGCGGGGGTCCATGAGCAGGGCCCGGGCGATGGCGATGCGCTGCTTCTGCCCGCCTGAGAGGGTGGCGCCCCGCTCCCCCACCCGGGTGTTGTAGCCGTCCGGGAACTCCATGATGAAGTCGTGGGCGGCGGCAGCTTTGGCCGCGGCGATGATCTCCTCGTCCGTGGCGTCCGGACGACCGAAGGCGATGTTGTCCCGGATGGTGCCGGTGAAGAGGTTGGTCTCCTGGAGGACGATGCCGATCTGGCGGCGCAGGCTCTCCAGGGTCACGTCCCGCACGTCGATGCCATCGATGAGGACCGCGCCCTCGGTCACATCGTAGAAGCGAGGGATCAGGTTGATGATAGTGGTCTTGCCGCTGCCCGTGCCGCCCAGCAGAGCCACGGTCTCCCCTGGCTGGGCCTCGAAGGAGATATCCCGGAGCACGTAGTCGGTGCTGCTGAAGTAGCGGAAGCTCACGTGGTCGAAGACCACATGGCCCTGGATGGGCGGCATCTCGATGGCGTCAGGCTTCTCTTTGACCTCGTTTTCCGCGTCCAGGATCTCGAAGATGCGGCGGGCGCTGGCCGCAGCCGCGCTCATCTGGCTGATGATGAAGCCCAGCTGGCCGATGGGGAAGAACACGTAGATGAGGTAGAGGCTGAATTTTTGCCACTCACCGATGGTCAGGGTGCCGCCCAGGATCTGGCGACCGCCGAAATAGAGCACCCCCACCTGGCCCAGGTTGGCCACCAGGAAGATCACCGGGAAGAGGAAGCTGAAGATGCGGGCCACCTTGATCTGCTGCTGCATCAGCCGGTCCGCAGCGCTGGCAAAGCGCTCCTGCTCCCGCCGCTCCTGGACGAAGGCCTTCACCACCCGGATGCCGGCCAGGTTCTCCTGCAGGATGGTGTTGAGGGTGGAGAGGCGCTTCTGCACCTCGGTGAAGAGGGGCTGGCTGATGACGCCGAAGAGCATGAACAGGCCCAAGGCCACCGGCAGCACAGGCAGGACCACCAGGGTCAACGAGAGGTTGGTCATGGACAGGATGATCAGCGCGCCGGTCAACAGCACCACCGCCTGGAGGGAGAGCAACAGCCCCTGTCCCAGGAAGACCCGCACCTTCTCCACGTCGTCCGTGGCCCGCACCATGAGCTGGCCCGTGCGGTTGCGGTCGTGGTAGCTGAAGGAGAGGCGCTGGATCTTGGCGAAGAGGTCGTTGCGCATGTCGAAGGCTACGTCCTGGCTCAGTTTCTGGCCCAGGAAGGCCTGGGCGAAGGCAAAGAAGCCCCGGGCCACCGCGAAGACCAGGATGAAGCCCACTGCCCAGTAGATGGCCGATTCCGGGTTCTCCTGCAGGCGCGCGTACTCCTCCGCCCCGATCTCCATGGCCTGGAGCACCACGGCCCGCAAGGCCTCGGGCACCTGCTGCAAGCGGGCGGCGATCAGCCCCCGGGTCACGGCATCCAGGATGTTCTGGACCAGCTGGGGCACCATGAGCTGGGCCCCGATGCTGATGAAGAGGGAGAGGTAGGCCAGGACGGCGGTGCGGCGGTAGCGGTTCAGGTAGCGGATGGCCCGCAGCAGGTAGCTGAAGCTGGCCCGGGGCCGTTCCTGCCCTTTCGCCTGCCCGCCTTGGACGCCAACGGTTGTGGTCACAGGTGTTCTCCTGACTTTTCAGTGGGTGCCTGGCTCTGGGCGGTTGCCCGGCCGGCAAGGCCTCGAGATACCAGGGAATCGCGGAGTTTGCAGAGGAGGGCCCGCAGTTGGCGCGTCTCCTCCGGGGAGAGGCCGCTGGCCAGCTGGTTCAGGAAGTCCACATGGACCGGCGCCGTCTCCTGGACCAGGGCCCGCCCAGCCTCGGTCAGGCGGATTCGGAAACTGCGCCGGTCTGCCGGATCCAGCTCCCGCAAGATCCAGCCCTGCTCCTCCAGGGAGCGCAGATGGGCGCTGATGGTGTTCTTGCTCACGCTCTGGGAGCGGCTCAGCGCGGTGGGGGAGAGGCTGGGCTTGCCCTGCTGTTCCTCGAAGAAGAGGCGCAGGAGGAGCCGCCACCGGGGAGCAGAGAGCTGTTCCGAGCGCAGCCGTTCGGCCATGATGGCCTCGTAGGTGTTGGCCAGCGTCTTCACCAGGTGCATGAGCTCCACGCCCCGGACATCGGTGACGCCCAGCTGAGCCAGATGGTCCTGCAGCGGACTCTGGTGAGCGCACGGGCCCCATTCTTTCTGCGGAGTAGCCACGATGATCCCTTTTCACTGTGCTGGGCAGCCAGGGCCGGGGATCTTATCCCCCGGCGCGAATGTTACGGCGTGGAATTGTACGACATCGAACTACTTTCGTCAAATGGGCCGGGGATGGGGCCGAAGATCGCCAGGCGCCGCAACCCGACGGCCAACGAAAAAACCCGCCACTCTCTCGAGTGACGGGCCTGTACCCCTGGTAGGAATCGAACCTACGCACACGGCTCCGGAGGCCGTTGCTCTATCCACTGAGCTACAGGGGCGCGTGATGCTGCTACGCCATTTATACCACAAAACGGCCGTTTCGAGCAAATTTTGCCCGCCATTTTCCCCGCCCTGCACCGGTCCTGAACCCGGGCGCGCCCTCGGATCTTGACGAACTCGGAGCTTGCCAAAACATGCGGCCCTGCCCCGCCTTTTCCCCGACGGTTCAGGGATCCCCCGGGGCTATGTTATAATCTCAGGCATGTACCTGGATCGCACCTACAAGCCCAAACGGCGGCGCAGCAACGGCCGGATCTGGTGGCTCATCGTGGCCATTTTCATCGCGTCCTACTTCTACGTTCGCCGCCCAGAATGGCTGGTCAACCGGCCCCTGCAGCCCACGCCGACCCCCACCCGCAGCGCGGTCTCCTGGCTGGCCGAGGCGGAGAGTCACCTGGTGGCTGGCCGCTTCCCCGAGGCCCTGTCCGCCTACCAGGAGATGGCTCGACTGGAGCCGGACAAGGCCGATCCTTTGGTGGCCCAGGTCCAGATCTACCTCATGGAGCGGCGCATTTCCCAGGCT
>WGCB01000260.1 GCA_015494005.1 Caldilineaceae bacterium | reverse complement strand
CAGATCGCCCGCAGGAAGCGGCCATCCTGGTGGACTCCAGTGCAGGGGAGACGCCCATCTCCGTGCCAGTGCGCTTCTGGGTGGTGGGCATGCCCACGCCCCTGACCCGATTCCTGCTGCGTCCCCTGGCCTCCATGCTCCTGGTCGGGCTGGTTGGCCTGGGCATCGGCTTCGGCCTGGAGGCCAACGGCGCCTCCCAGCTGGCCTGGCCGGATCTCACGCAGCCCTGGCTGGCGGCCTTCCCCCTCAGCTGGCCCATGCTTCTCGGGTTCCTGGGAGGACTGGTGGGGTTCTGGCATGGCCTGGCCCAGCCTTTGGCCTGGCCCATCCGCTACACGGCCCAGCGCTGGCTCCTGAGCACAGGCAAATGGTGGGGCATCTTAACCGTCCTGAGCCTGGTGGCCCTGCTCTCCTGGCAGCGCTACCAGCCCGGCGCTGAGGGCTCCACCCTCTCCGCGAGCCAGCTGCTCACGGCCCTGTTGACCTCCCTGGCCGGGGCCCTGCTCCTGGGCAGCGTGGCCAACATCCGCCGGGGCCGCTCCGCCCAGCGCGGGGAGCTGTCCCAGCCCCGTCCCCTGCGCCGGCAAGCCCTGGGCCTGGCCGCAGCCGCCGCGGGGATCCTGCTCCTGGTGGCCGGCCTGCACCGCATCCCCGCCCTGGAGCAGAGCGCGCAGCTCGACCAGACGGTGGAGACGGTCCAGACCACGGCCACGGAACACATGAGCCAGTGGGAAAGCAGCCTCAACGAGATGACGGACCAACTCTTCCTGCGTTACTACGACCGGCGAGCCCCGTCCCGATCCGTCTCCACCGCAGCGCCGAAGACCGGGACCTCGAGCGCACCAGCGCCGGACACCGAGTAGCGCCAGACACCGGGCAGCGCCGGAGCCCCGGGAAGGGTTGCCCCAACAATCGAAGAGCCATCGAGCATCTGCCAGGTCTATCCAGCCTGGCAGATCTTGCTGAAAAAGGCTGTTGCCAGACCGGGGCGAAAGCAGTATCCTTGACGGAAAGGGGTCCACCCCCCACGGGCTCCATCAGCCACAGCATCCATCGTCAACATATTCCATCATTGAGTAGGACTATCATCGAGTAAGGACAGGCGGCATCATATGAGCATCTGGGGCATCGCAACGAGCATCCTGGCGGGCTGGCTGGCCGGCGCCCTGGTCAACTGGGCTGCGGATCACCTGCCGGACAAGAATTTCCAGGCCATCCGATCCGGGCGGGCCCCCTTCGCCTTCCGCCATTATCTCACCCTCTGGTGGTACTTCAGCCGGGGAGGTGTCTGCCCTCACTGCGGGGAGAAGCGTCCCTGGCGGGTCCCCCTGGTGGAGGCAGTCTCCATGGGGCTCTTCCTCCTGGCCTGGCGCAGCTTCGGGGACGCTCCCTTGACCCTGGCCTTGCTCTGGCTCTACGCCGCCTTCCTGCTCACGGTCCTGGTCATCGACCTGGAGCATCGGCGGGTCCTGAACAAGATGGTGCTGCCCGGCGCGGTGGCGGCCCTGGCCTTCAGCTTCCTGCCGGGCCCTCCGTCCCCCTGGCAGGCCCTGCTGGGCGGACTCATCGGCTTCGGCCTCTTCCTGGTCATCGCCTTCATCGGCCGGGGCGCCATGGGCGCGGGGGATGTGAAGCTGGCCGGGCTCATCGGCCTGATGGTGGGCTACCCCAACGTGATCCCCGCCCTGGTCATCGGCATCGTCCTGGGCGGGGCCGCGGCCCTGGCCCTGCTCCTCAGCCGCCGGGCCGGGCGCAAGTCCACCATGGCCTACGCGCCCTACCTGGCCCTGGGTGCTCTGCTGACCCTCTGGGGCACCCTGGGCGGTTGACGCGAGCCCCCTCACGCTTTTTATGTCAAGGATAATCCAATCTATCCCCTGGAGAAGACCATGCTGCACGTGGAGAACGTGACTCGAGGAACTGTGCTGGTGGAGAGTGGCCGGGTGGCGGACAACCGCTGGACCCGGCTGCGAGGACTGATCGGCGTGCGGGAACTCCCCCAGGGGGACGGCCTGCTCATCCGCCCCTGCAAGGGAGTTCACTGCATGTTCATGAGCATCCCCATCGATGTGATCTACGTGGACGGGGACGACCGGGTGGTGGACCTGGACCCGGAGATGAAGCCCTGGGCCATCGGTCGCCCCCGCCGCAAGAGCCGCTACGTGATCGAGCTGCCGGCCGGCACCATCGCCCGCACCGGCACCGCCCCCGGCGATCAGCTGAGGGTGCAGGTCCGCTGAGCCGAACGCCCAGTCGGGCGATCCGGGCGAGCCGCCCCGTCACGGAGAGGCGGCCGCGGTGGACTCCGGCGGCATGAGCCGCTCCAGGAGCAGACGCAGGATGTCCGACACGGTGATGATCCCCACCACGCGCCCATCCTCCACCACGGGCAGCCCGCCCACCTTGTGATCCAACATGAGACGAGCAGCCGTGCGCAGGGAATCCTCGGGCCCCACGGTGAGAGGGTTGGGCGTCATGAACTCCCGCACCTCCAGGCTGGCCGTCTTCAGATGCAGCTCCCAGCTGCTCAGCCCCTCCGTCTCCTTGGGGCGAGCCTCCCGCACATCGCCCATGGTCACGATCCCCACCAGCCGCCCGTCCTCGTCCACCACGGGCAGCCGGCGCACGTTGTTGATCCGCATGAGCTGATAGGCGATAGGCAGGGTGGTCCGGGGATCCACGGTGATGGGATCCCGGGTCATGCAGTCGGCCACACGCAGTCCGTCCATGGTTCCCTCCTTGTCGGCTCGGCTCATCTACCACAAACGAACGCTGGCTTGCACCGCCAAGAGAAGCTGGCCGTGTGCCCATTGGGAAGATGAGCGTGCTGGATCACTCGTCCCGCACACATCGGTAACCGTGGCGAGGATTGCCCCAGTTCTTGGGCTGGTGGTCGATCCGCCCCTGATAGTTGACGTAGTAGGCCTCGTCCGGGCTGAACTCATCCGCCGACCAGTAGTAGACCGGATACAGATCCGGCGCCCACAGGGGCGTCTCCTTGTCCGGCGTCACCCGGCAGTCGGCCCGATCCGAGTGGCCATCCCAGACGCAGCCGGCGTTCTGGCCATGCCGGGTCAAGGATCGGACGATCTCGTCGGTGGTGGGCATGCGCCAGATGTTCTGGGGTTCATCCATCAGGGTGAGGCCGTCGGCGCTGAGGTAGCGGCAGAGACCGGTGGTGGCCATGTCCTGGGCCGTGGCGTGGGTGCCCTCCAGACCGGGCTTCTCGTCCAGGCCCACCGGCGGGACACCGTAGCGGGCCAGGCTATCCCAGGAGGGGTAGCCGCCCCAGGGCTGTTGCCAGTTCCAGCCCGGCCCCAGGGGAGCCCAGACCAGGACCACGCCGTTGCCCTGGATGCGCCGGGCGCCCCGGTCGCCGTCGTCCTGCCGGGTGAGGAGAGTGGGCGCCCAGTAGACGGTGAGGCCCAGGGCAATCAGCAGGGGGAGGGCCACCGCGACCTTGAGCCAGCGATTCCGCTCCTGGATCAGCTCCAGGGCCTGTCCGCTGGCCTCCAGCGCCCTGCGCCGACGAGCCTCGAAGAGGAACAGGACGCCGATCAAGGCCAGGGAGGCGCTGACCGGCGCTTGGGCCAGCACGCGTCCCAGGCT
>WGCB01000259.1 GCA_015494005.1 Caldilineaceae bacterium | reverse complement strand
CGAACGGTCCACGCTCACCAGCGCGGAAGGCATCTGCAAAAAGATGCTCCCGCTGAGCCTGTATCCCTCTTCCAGCCATCCAGAATGTAATAGTATTTATTTGTAAAGGCTACCTCTGAATTATATCGGTTTTCACAGTTTTCATTCCAATTCCATCCTGGGTCAAAGCCCCTATTTTTGCCCGATCTGGGGCCCATCTGCAGGATCGTAGGCGAGAAGTTGAAAACCCGTATTCTAGGCGTCGGCTTTTCAGTTTCCGGTACTCGAGAGCCCGGGAAAAACGGGTCACGGAGACCGGCAGGGATACAGCGTCGAGGTGGGTACAGAGGTAGTTGGGGATCGTAAAGGCTCGTTCATGCAGCGACTTGTAACCATAGCGTAACCAACCATCTGTCGGTTGACAATGGCCTTGAGGGCCATGACCGTCTGTAATATTGTGCTATCAGCGAGGGAATTCCCATGACCAACCAGACTCCACAGATCACCGAAGAAGCCATCCGCAACGCCCTGGCCACCGTCATCGAGCCAGAGCTTCACCGTGACCTGATCAGCCTGAACATGATCCAGGACATCGTCATCCAGGGGGACCGGGTGGGCTTCACCATCCTCCTGACCACGCCGGCCTGCCCGCTGCGGGGGCAGATAGAGGAGGAGAGCATCGCCGCGGTGAAGAAGATGGTGCCTGGCGTGAACGAAGTCCAGGTGCGCTTCGATGCCCAGGTGCGCCAGGACAGCCGCATCGCCGGCAAGCTGAGCATCCCCGTGAAGAACATCGTGGCCGTGGCCAGCGGCAAGGGCGGGGTGGGCAAGTCCACCGTCAGCGTCAACCTGGCCGTGAGCCTGGCCCTGGAAGGGGCCAAGGTGGGCCTGTTGGATGCGGACATCTACGGGCCCAACATCCCCATGATGATGGGGCTGGACAAGCTCCCTCCGGTCCAGGAGGGCAAGCTCGTCCCCGCGGAGGCCTACGGCGTGGAGGTGATCAGCATCGGCTTCCTCATGCCGGAAGGGGAGGCCCTGATCTGGCGGGGGCCCATGCTCCACAAAGCCATTCACCAGTTCTTCACCGATGTGCGCTGGGGCGAGCTGGACTACATGATCGTGGACCTGCCCCCAGGCACCGGGGACGTGCAGCTCTCCCTGGCCCAGTCCGTGCCCCTGACCGGCGGCCTCATCGTCACCATGCCCCAGATGGTCTCCGTGGCGGACGCTCGCCGGGGCGCCACGGCCTTCAAACGGCTGGAGGTGCCCATCCTGGGGGTGATCGAGAACATGAGCGGCGACGTCTTCGGCACCGGCGGCGGCTGGAAGGCGGCCGAGGCCATCGGCGCCGAGTTCCTGGGGCGCGTCCCCTTGGATCCAGAGGTGCGCAAGGGTGGAGACGCCGGCCAGCCCATGGTCGTCGCCCATCCGGACAGTCCCACGGCCCAGGCCTTCCGCTCCCTGGCCCGGCGGGTGGCGGGGCGGGTCAGCGTGGCCAGCATGCAGCCCAATCCGCAGCTGCGCATCGTGTAGATCTGCGTGAGTCCCTCAGGCCTGGCGGGTCCCCATCCTGCCAGGCCTCTTTTCCCCCGGTCGGCACCCCAAACCCGATCACAACGGCTTCACAACCCCCGGTCCATACTCTGGATGTATCAACGAATACCACTCCGTTCACGTTCCGCCAGCAGGTGGGGCGCCCATCGGCATACCAAGTCAGGCACACCAAGAAAGGGACTGTTTCATGCTCACCTGGCCTGAAAAAATCCTCTTCCTGTTCGTGGCAGCCGCCGCCCTCTACTACGGCTACCAGGGCTTCCTGCGCGTCTACCTGGTGATCCGCCGAGGGCACGGAGAATTTCCCTCCCAAAACGAAGTCCTGGCTCGCCTGGGCCGGGCCGCGGTCACCTGGCTGACCCTGAAGCCCATCTGGAAGATTCGTAAGATGGCGGACGTCTTCCACGCCATGATCGCCTGGGGTTTCGTCTTCTATTTCCTGGTCAACTTCGGGGACCTGCTCCAGGGCTATTTCCCCATCCAGTTCCTGGGGGAGGGCTTCATCGGGGACGCCTACCGTTTCCTGGCGGACATCTTCAGCGTCTCGGTGATCGTGGGGATGATCTACTTCCTGGTGCGGCGTTTCGTCCTCCGCAGCCCGGAGCTGGCCTACCGGGAGAACATCAAGCTGATGGAGAAGGTGAAGCAGGGGGGCATCCAGCGGGATTCCCTCATCGTGGGGCTCTTCATCCTCTTCCACGTGGGCTTCCGCTTCCTGGGGGAGACCTTCACCCTGGCCTTGGAGGGCCACGCCGACCCGGCCCAGCCCTTCGCCAGCGCGGTGAGCAACCTGTGGATGGGGATGGGGGAGACGGGGCTGCTGGTGGGCCAGCATCTGAGCTGGTGGCTGGCCCTGGGCCTGATCCTGGCCTTCATCCCCTACTTCCCCTACACCAAGCACTTCCACCTGATCATGTCCGGCTTCAACTTCCTCACTCGGCCGGACCTGGAGACCATCGACCTCCTGGAGCCCATCGACTTCGAGGACGAGTCCATCGAGGAGTTCGGCGTCTCCCGCCTGGAAGACCTGCACTGGACCCAGATCCTGGACCCCTTCGCCTGCATCATGTGCAACCGCTGCCAGGATGTCTGCCCGGCCTACGTGACGGGCAAGGAGCTCTCCCCCTCCGCGCTGGAGGTGAACAAACGCTACTTCATCAACCAGCACATGGCCTCCCTGGCCAACGGCGAGCCCTCGGAGCAGCCCCTGCTGGACTTCGCCATCACCGAGTCCGCGGTCTGGGCCTGCACCAGCTGCGGCGCCTGCGTGGACATCTGCCCTGTGGGCAACGAGCCCATGCTGGACATCCTGGAGATCCGCCGCCACCAGGTGCTCATGGAGAACAGCTTCCCCCACGAGCTGCAGACCGCCTTCCGGGGCATGGAGCGCAACGGCAATCCCTGGAACCTGAGCGCGGGGGACCGCATGGCCTGGGCCGAGGGGCTGAACGTGCCCACTGTGGACGAGAACCCAGACGCGGAGATCCTCTGGTGGGTGGGCTGCGCGCCCTCCTATGATCCCCGGGCCCGGCAGACGGCCCAGGCCTTCGCCAAGGTGCTGAATCACGCGGGGGTCAACTACGCGGTGCTGGGGGAGCGGGAGATGTGCACCGGGGACTCGGCCCGGCGCTCCGGCAACGAGTACCTCTTCTTCGAGCTGGCCAACATGAACATCGAGACCCTGAACGAGGTCAAGCCCAAGCGCATCGTGGCCACCTGCCCCCACTGCCTGCAGACCCTGGGCCGGGAGTACGCCCAGTTCGGCGGTCACTACGAGGTGATCCACCACACCCAGCTCATCTCCGAGCTGGTGGCCCAGAAGAAGCTCCGCTACAACATCCCCGGCAACCGCAAGGTGACCTTCCACGATCCCTGCTACCTGAGCCGCCACAACAACATCGTGGACGCGCCTCGGATCGCCCTGATGGAGGGCGGGATCCAGCCGGTGGAGATGCCTCGGCACGGCAAGCTCTCCTTCTGCTGCGGCGCGGGGGGCGCGCAGATGTGGAAGGAGGAGGAGCCGGGCGACCAGGCCGTCAACCTGACCCGCTACCAGGAGGCCGAGTCCACGGGCGCGGACACCCTGGCTGTGGGCTGCCCCTTCTGCCTGACCATGATGACCGACGCGGCCAAGAGCGCGGAGGACGGCATGGAGGTCAAAGACATCGTGGAGCTCATCGTGGAGGGGTTGAACCTGTAGCAGACGCCTGACCCAGCCACCCGACACCCTCGATGCAGCGAGGCCGGCGACTTGCTCGCCGGCCTTTGCGCGTGGATCGTTCCTGCGAAAAGTTCCGCCGATGTGCTGTCAGCGTGGGTTTTTGGTCCAGCAAGGTGGCGGAAATGGGTGTACACTGGAGGCCGGGCATCCCACTTCGACATCCAACCTCGCCCACGTGCCATCCGGTGTTTCGGACAAACGAATAGGAGGTGCAACATGCGAGCACGCGTGCGGTTTTCACGGCTGCGTGGCGTCATCCTGTGGGTGGGAGCACTCCTGGTGGCCCTGCTCCTCTTCAGCCAGCTGGCCAACGCCCAGGCTCCCCCGCCCCCAGGTTTCGGACCCGGCCCCGGAAGCGAGCGGCTCACGGTGATCGGCTACGGGCGCGCCTCCGCGCCCGCGGACTGGGTGATGGTGCGCCTCTTCATCGGGGGCGAGGCCTTCTACGGGCCTGGCGGGCCGGAGTTTCGGCCGCCGGACATGGAGAGCGTGGATCTCCTGGTGGGGATCCTGGAGGAGATGGGCATCGCCAAGGACACCCTCTTCGTCAACCCCTTTGGCCGCGGCGCCTTCGGGCCCTCCGTCACGGCCGAGGTGCGCTTCCTCTACGATCAGCCAGACGAGCTGGTGCCTCTGCTGGAAAAACTCCTGGAGCAGCTGGAGGAGAAGCGCGGGCCCAAGATCCAGCAGGTCTTGGCCACCTTCCTGGTGGAGGACTGCGCGGCCCTGGAGGCCGAGGCTACGATCTTGGCGTTGAAGAAGGCCCAGGAGCGCGCCCAGGCCCTGGCCGATGCCCAAGCCGCCGTGGAGCTGGGTCCCCTGCTGGCCATCGAGGAAAGGGCGTCGGCTTCTTCCGGTTTCGGCGAGCAAGTGGGGGGCTGCGCCGCCTTGGAGATGGCGGCCCTAAACGCCTCGCCTGTGGGCCCGCCCTTCCTGAACAACGCGCCGGATGAGGTGTGGGTGACCGTCTCCCTGGACGTGACCTACGCGCTGATCCCCACGATGGCCTTGGGTGTGGAGCAGACCATGCCGGCCCCAGGTCCTGCCCCCACGGCCACCCCAGCTCTCGTGCCGGCGCCAGTGGAGGGGAAGTCGGTGGTCGTGTCGCCTTCAGAGATGGGGGCCCCGGGAGAGACCACAGTCACCATCCTGGGCGGGGACGAGGAGGGCCTGCGGGAGTTCCTGGAGCACTACCTGGCCCCCGCCTACCCTGGCGCGCCAGCCATGGCCATCACCGTCACCGTGGGGGCCCTGCCCGAGGATCTGCCCTTCCAGCTGGAGCTGCCCCAGGGGCTGCGGGTCATCGGCAGCCTGGAGCGGAGCGACGACATGGACAGCATCCAGCTCTTCCTGGCTGGGACCCTCTCCCCGGCCAAGGCCGTGCACAGCCTGCGCCAGCAGCTGGAGAAACAGGGCTACTATGCGCCCGAGTTGCCTTTTCCAGAGCCACCTTCCGTCTTCGTGCCTAGCCAGATGGAGCTTTCCCGGTTCTGTAGCCCGGACAAAGAATGGTTTGTGAGTTTGGTTTCTCTTGAAACAGAGGACGGAACGGAACTACACCTGGATATCAACAGGGTCCAACCGTTTGGCGGACCCTGTCAAGAGGGTGTGATGCGGTGATTACCCATAAGT
>WGCB01000258.1 GCA_015494005.1 Caldilineaceae bacterium | reverse complement strand
GCTCCAGCTGCCTTACCTGCGCATCCCCGGCACTTTCGAGTACTGGACCGCGCTGGACATCCACCTGTCCGAGGCGGCCACCGGCCAGTTGACGCCTGAGGAGGCCTTGAAGGCCACGGTGGAGGACTTCAACGCCATCACGGATCGCCTGGGGCGGGAGGCTCAGCTCAAGAGCTACCGCACCTCCCTGGGCTTCGAGTAGCCTGATCCTCGATCTCGCTCTCGGCGCGCCTCACGCCTCCCTGGCCTGTGAGGCGCGCCCCCTCCCCGCTCCGCGCGCGGAGCGGGGAGGGCACAGGGTGAGGTCCGTCATCTCCTGGGAGAACGATCTTGGCCCAAGCACCCGATCGGTCCACAGTCAGCCCGAACCCTGCCAGCCAGGATCCGGTCAGCCCGGCGCCCAGCCAGCGGAAGCTGGAGGACCGGACCAAAGCCGTCTTCATCCTGCCGGCGGTCTTCTGGATCCTGGCCTTCACGGTCTTCCCCCTGCTCTACGCCCTCTACACCAGCTTCTTCAGCTTCCGTTTCGGGCAGATCAACCAGTTCGTGGGGCTCCAGAACTTCGGCCGCCTCTTCACCGACGGCAACCTCCACTCGGATCTGCGCATCACCCTGATCTTCGTGGCCAGCACCGTGGCGGTGGAGATGGTCCTGGGCTTTGCCCTGGCCCTGCTCCTGAACCAGGAGATGCGGGGCCAGAACGTGCTCCGGGCCATCATGACCCTGCCCCTCTTCGCCACGCCGGTGGCCGTCGGCTACCTGGGCATCACCATCTACCTGGAGACCAACGGCCCCATCAACACCTTCATCCGGGCCCTGGGCGGCCAGGGCATCCCCTGGCTCTCCCACCCGGTCTGGGCCCTGGTGGCCATCATCATCATCGACATCTGGCAGTGGACCCCCTTCGTCTTCCTGGTCTCCCTGGCCGGCCTCCAGAGCCTGCCCCAGGACCTCTACGAGGCCGCGGAGGTGGACGGGGGCGCGGGCTGGCAGCTCTTCCGCTACATCACCCTGCCCCTCATGGCCCCGGTCCTCTGGCTGATCCTGCTGCTGCGCCTGGTGGAGGCCTTCAAGGTCTTCGACATCCCCACCAGCCTGACCCTGGGCGGGCCCGGCCGGGCCACGGAGGTCTACAGCCTCTACACCTACCGGACGGCCCTGCGTTTCTTCGACCACGGCTACGCGGCGGCCCAGGGCTTCCTGCTCCTCTTCATCGTCATGCTCATCGTCACCCTGCTCTACGGACGCATCCGGGAACTCTACCAGGAGGAGGCCTAGACCATGCGCCAACGACGCTCCCTTGCCGGAAACATCCTGCTGGCCGGGGTGATCCTCATCCTGCTCTTCTGGGTGCTCTTCCCCTTCTACTGGGCCTTCTTGAACTCCATCAAGAAGCCGGCGGACACCTTCCAGAGCAGCTGGATCCCCTTCCTCCAGTTCCAGCCCACCCTGGAGCACTGGCGCAACGAGCTGGCCATCCCGGAGATCCGCCGGGCCTTGTGGAACAGCACGGTCATCTCCGTGGGCGCGGCCAGCCTGGCCTCGGTCCTGGGCACCCTGGCCGCCTACGCCCTGGCCCGCTTCCACTTCCACAAGCCCCAGAACGGCACCCTGACCACCTGGTTCCTCTCCCAGCGGGTGCTGCCGCCGGTGGTGGTGGTCATCCCCTTCTTCCTGCTCATGCGCCAGCTCCACCTGCTGGACTCGGTGGTGGCCCTGATCCTGCTGAACGCCACCTTCACCCTGCCCTTCCCGGTGATCATCCTCAGCCAGATGATCCGGGACCTGCCCCTGGAGCTGGAGGAGGCGGCCTGGGTGGATGGGGCCTCCCGCTTCCAGTCCTTCCTGCAGATCGTCGTCCCCCTGATCCTACCGGGTCTGGTGGCCACCTGGATCATCGCCATGGCCTTCAGCTGGAACGAATTCCTCTTTGCCCTCTCCCTCACCACCAAGAAGGCCATCCCCATGCCGGTGATCATCGCCGGCGCGGAGCACACCCGGGGCGTCCAGTTCTGGTTCGTGGGCGTCCGGGTGCTGATGACCATGCTGCCGCCCCTTTTCCTGGCCCTGCTGGCCCAGCGCTGGATCATCCGCGGGCTGACCCTGGGCGCGGTGAAAGGATGAGGACGAGTGCGGAGTGGGGAATGTGGAGTGGGGAGTGGCGAATGGCGAGTACAGCATGAGAACGGGGGTGCGGTGTGAGTGAGCAGCGGAGCGGGGATTCCATCCTCCTGGCCGGGGTGGACCTGGGCACGACCAACATCAAGGCCATCCTCTTCGACCGCCGGGGACACATCGTCAGCCAGGCCAGCCTGCCCACGCCCACCCACTTCCCCCGGCCAGGCTGGGCCCACTTCGAGCCGGAGGAGCTCTGGCAGCAGACGGCCCGGGCCCTGCGCCAGGTCACCCGCAGGGTGGACGATCCGGCCCGCATCGCCGGCATCGCGGTGGCCAGCTTCGGGGAGACGGTGGTGCCCCTGGACGCGGCCGGCCAGCCCACCACCCACGCCATCGCCTGGTTCGACAAGCGCACGGAGGCCCAAAGCCGCTGGCTGACGGAACGGCTAGGGGACGACCGCCTCTTCCAGATCACCGGCCTGGCCCCCCTGCCCATGTTCAGCATCTGCAAGATGCTCTGGATCCAGGAGCACGAGCCCGAGGCCTTCCAGCGAACGGCCCTCTGGCTCCTGGGCGCGGACTACATCGCCTACCGCCTCTCCGGCGTCCCGGCCACGGACTACTCCCTGGCCTCCCGCACCATGGCCCTGGACCTGCATCACCTGCGCTGGTCCCAGGAGATCCTGGAGGCGGCCGGCATCCCCGCGGATGTGTTCGCACCCCTGGCGCCCAGCGGCACGGCCCTGGGACCGGTGACCCCGGAGGCGGCCGCGGCCACGGGGCTGACCACCAGCACCCAGGTGGCCACCGGCGGCCACGACCACGTGGTGGGGGCCTACGCGGTGGGGGTCCACCAGCCGGGCACCCTCCTCAACTCCCTGGGCACGGCCGAGGCCCTCTTCCTGCCCCTGGATCGCCCCCTCACGGATCCCAATGTGGGCCGGCAGGGCTACACCCAGGGGGCCCACGTGGCCGGCCGCTACTACGTCTTTGGGGGGCAGTACACCTCCGGCGGCAGCGTGGAGTGGTTCCGTAAAGCCCTGGGCGAGGGCGCGGACTACGCCACCCTGGTGCAGGAGGCACAGGAGGCCCCGGCAGGCAGCCTGGGCGTCCAGTTCCTGCCTCACCTGCGCCAGGCCAGCCCACCCCACGTGGACGTGCGCACCCGGGGGGCCTTCATCGGCCTCTCCACGGATGTGACCCGGGGCGCGCTCTTCCGGGCCGTGCTGGAGGGGCTGGCCTTTGAGACCCGGAGCACCCTGGAGCCTCAGTATCGCTACGCGGGGATCCAGTGGCCGGACCGCATCCTGGCCATCGGGGGCGGCACCCGCAACCCCCTGCTCATGGCCATCAAGGCCACGGTGCTGGACCAGGCCATCACCATCGTGGGCGTGGAGGAGGCCACGGCCCTGGGCGCGGCGGTCCTGGGCGGCGTGGGCGCCGGGGTCTATCCCGACCGGGAGGCGGCGGTCCAGGAGCTGCGCCTGAGCCAGTCCACGGTGGCGCCCGTCCGGGAGTGGGTGGAGCGCTACGACATCCTCTACCGGGAGGTCTACCGGCACATCTACGACACCCTGCGCCCTCTGCACCACCGCCTCCACGCCCTGCTCCAGGGCGATTGAGGGGACCCAGGTGAGCGGGGAGCATGCCTCGATAAAATCGAACCCATCCACGAAAAGAGGGGCGACTCGGCGAGTCGCCCCTGATGCGTGTTGCCAGAAAAGCCCTCATCGATTTCCCGAGGCCATCCGCACAGCCTCCGGCTGCTGGCGCAGACGCCACATGCTCCAGATGCCGAAGAGGGGCCCCAGGGCCAGGACCGGGAAGGCCCACTCCCAGCCGAAGCGCTCCATCAGGGGCGGCACCATGCGGATGGTGAAGAGGGTGAGGAGAAAGCCCAGGCTGGTCTGCATGGTCAGTGCAGTGCCCACGTAGCGGGGATCGCTCAGCTCGCTCACCGCGGTGCTGAACTGGGCGCTGTCCGCCACCACCGCCGCCCCCCAGACCAGGCAGAGCAGGGTCAAGATCAGGGGCGATGCGAAGAAGAAGCCGGCCAGGAGGGCGCAGGCGCCGGAGACGACCAGGCTGGCGATGGAGACCCGGGTGCGCCCCAGCCGATCCGCCAGCTGACCGGCCACCACGCTGCCGATGCCGCCCACGGCCACCACCGCGAACCCGGCCAGGCGGGCGCTGGTCGCGCTCAGCCCGGCCTGGCGATAGGCGGCCAGCAGGAAGATGGGCGCCCAGGCCCACATGGCGTAGAGCTCCCACATGTGCCCCAGGTAGCCGAAGTTGGCCAGGCGCACCGAACGGTCCGCCAGGGCTTTCGTGGCGTAACGCCAGTCGAAGGGGGCGGTCTGGCTCAGGAGGGGGCCGGGCTTCACGAAGCGGGCCACCAGAAGCGCGCCCAGCAAGGCCAGGGCCGAGGCGGTCAACAGCACCGGCCGCCAGGGCGGGATACCGGCTTGGCCGCCGGTCAGGGGCAGGGCGTTGAGCAGGTGGGGCAGGGCCGAGCCCACGGTCAGCGCGCCCACCAGCAGGCCGATGCCCAGCCCCCGATCCTCCTTGCACCAGGTGGCCATGAGCTTCATCCCCGGCGGATAGACACCGGCTAGGCTCACCCCGGTGAGGAAACGCAGGGCCAGGGCCAGCTCCGGGCTGGTCACGAAGAGGGGGATGGCCCCGTTGGCCAGCGCGCCGGTCACCGCGCTGATGGCGAAGAGGCGCTGGGCGGGGATGCGGTCGGCCACGTTCAGCACCGCGCTGAGCAGGGCCCCCACCACGAAGCCCACCTGCACGCTCATGGTCAGCCAGGACTGCTGCCCGCTGCTCAGCTGCCAGGCTTCGCTCAGCTGGGGCACCACCGCGGAGGCGGAGAACCAGAGGGCCATGGCCAGCAGCTCACCGATGGCCAGCAGCCAGAGGTTGCGCCACTTGCGGCTCCGGGGCCAGAGGCGAAGCCCGGTCATCGTCCTTGGGCGCCGGGTTGCCGGTCCGGGAGGGAGGGATCGCCCCCCTCCCGGCGGGAGACGCCTGGGGCATCGTCCACGATCTGGACACCCCGCCAGAAGGCCACGTAGTCGGTGATCTCCTGGGCGGCCTCCTTGGGCTCCGGGTAGGTCCAGGCGGCGTTGGGGTTCACCGCCCCGCCCACCCGGATGTGGTAGTAGCTGGCCACCCCCTTCCAGGAGCAGACCGTGTGGTGGTCGCTCTCCTGGAAGTGCTCCCAGTGCACCGCATCCGGTGGGAAGTAGTGGTTGCCCTCCACCAGGATGGTGCGGTCGCTCTCGGCCAGCACGGTGTCGTTCCAGATGGCCTTCGGCATGTGGATCTCCTTTCTTGGTTCCGATTCCTGCATTCAATCACCCGGTCTCAGCTCCCGCTCCTAGAAGGTCAACACCTGATAGCCGTCCAGGATCAGGTTGCGCAGGCTGGGGTGCCCGTCAAACTCGTCCAGGAGGCGGAATCCGGCGGCCGCCACCTCTTCCTTCACCCCGAAGGCCCCGGCGCAGTAGCTGCACGCCCCCTGGACCGCCTCCTGCACGGAGCGGAAGAGGGCGTGCCCCTTGGC
Source organism: Caldilineaceae bacterium (assembly GCA_015494005.1). Classification (GTDB taxonomy): domain Bacteria; phylum Chloroflexota; class Anaerolineae; order Caldilineales; family Caldilineaceae; genus S144-5. Next base: position 2,720 of record WGCB01000258.1, on the reverse strand, counting down.
GTCGGGGTCGCTCAGCTTGGAGATCCAGCGGGTGCCGGCCCCGTCGAAGAGGATGCGGACCTGATCCCCCGCCTCCAGGAACTCCCGGGCGATCTGGAGCGCGTTCACCACCCGCCCCAGATCCCCGTGGGTCTCCGCGTCCGCCAGAATGAGCAGTGCGATCTTGGCCATGGTTCCCTCCTAGGCCACAGCGGCGTAGGTCAAAGCCAGGACGATGCCGAAAACCACGTGCCCCAGGACCGTGCCCATCATGCGCATGGGCGGGCTGCCCTCCATCTGGGGCGGGCGAGGGTGCATGCGCATCATCATGGGCATGCCCACCAGGGCCACTCCCAGGGCGTGGACCACCCCGAAGATGGCGCCCCAGAGCCAGTTCACGCTGCCGATGCCCAGGTTCCAGACGAAGGCGTAGACGAGGGCGAAGACCACCCCCATGACGAAGTGGGCCACCATGCCCATCATGCGGGCGGCGCCCGGGTTGGCGGTCATCATGCTGCCGATGGTGTAGGCGATGTCCATCTTGGGCATGCCCATGCGGGGCGCCATCATCATGATCAGGGTCATGACCACGGTGCTCACCAGGCCAGCGACGATTGCGGCGACAACGTTCATGGTGTTCTCCTTATCTCAAATCGAATAGCTCGGGTCAAGTATTCCGAATGAAGTAGGCTGCGTTCACACCTCGAACAGTGGCCCTGGATGCGCATCCGGTGACTCCGGTGAGGGAGCGGCCTGGTCCAGTTATACGCCTGCTACACTTTTCATACTGTGAGACGGATAACAGAAAGGCGAGCAGATCCAGGCGAGAATTTTTGGGGCTTGACCCTGGACCCCACTTCAGGGTTTATAATGTCCCAGGCGGGGAATCGCCCCTGCACGGACTCGCTGCACGGATTCGCTGCCCGCACTTCACCCAGGACAGGCCCATGCCATCCAGAGACGTTTCGCCCCATGCTGTTCCAGCCGCCGCCGCCGCCCCTGGCCTAACCATCGGCAAGGTGGCCCGGCAGGCCGGCGTCAACGTGGAGACCATCCGCTACTACGAGCGCCGGGGTCTCCTGCCTAAGCCGCCCCGCACCCCCTCCGGCTATCGCCTCTACCCACCGGAGAGCGTGGCCCGGCTGCGTTTCATCAAGGGGGCCCAGGCGCTGGGCTTCTCCCTGGGGGAGATCCAGGAGCTGCTGGCCCTGCGGGTGGACTCGGAGACCACCTGCGCGGAGGTGCGCAAACGGGGCGAGGCCAAGCTGGCCCAGATCCAGGAGAAGATCCAGGCCCTGCAGCGGATCCAGGAGGCCCTGGGACGCCTGGTCAACGCCTGCGAACAGGGAGGTCCCACCGGGGAGTGCCCCATCATCGAGGCCCTGGAACACCAGCGGCTGGCGTGAGATCGCAACTGGATGACGGGTGATTGGGGATCTACTTCATCCATCCAGTTCATTCATCAAACACAATTTCATCGAGAAAGGTTCTTTGCCATCATGAAAAACGAGAAACTGCTACGGTTCGGCGTCGTGGGCACGGTGATCGCCGCGCTCTGCTGTTTCACCCCGGTGCTCGTGCTCCTCTTCGCGGCCGTGGGGCTGAGCTGGGCCGTGGGCTACCTGGACTACGTCCTCTTCCCGGCCCTCTTCGCCTTCCTGGGCCTGACCGGCTACGCCCTGTGGCGGCGGCAGAACAACCCGGTCTGCACGCCTGAGGAAGCGCCTGTCTCCAAGGAACAGTCATGAGCTCTTTCGACTACGATCTGCTGGTCGTCGGTGCAGGGCAGGGCGGTCTGCCCGCAGCCCACATGGCCGCCAACCTGGGCGCCAGGGTGGCCCTCATCGAGATGGCCGAGGTGGGCGGCACCTGAGTCAACGAAGGGTGCATCCCCACCAAGACCATGCTCTGGTCTGCGGAGGTGATGCACCTGGCTGCCCGGCGGGCGGCGGAATTCGGGGTGGAGATCCAGGGGCCTGTGCGCTTCAACCTGCCCGTGGCCGTGGCCCGCAAGGACCGCATCGTCCAGGGCATCGTGGACGGGATCTACACCGGCCTCAAGCGGCGAGCCGAGGCCATCACCTTCCTGCGCGGACAGGCCCGCTTCCTGAACGAGCACGAGATCGACACCGGGGATGGCCGGCTCAGCTTCGCCAAGGCCATCATCGCCACCGGGGCCCGGCGGGCCATCCCGCCCATCCCTGGCCTGGAGGAGGTCCCCTACCTGACCAACCGCTCGGCCCTCTTCCTGGACGAGCTGCCCCGGCGCCTGATCGTGGTGGGCGGCGGCTACGTGGGCATCGAGTTCGCCCAGATGATGGGCCGCTACGGCGCCCAGGTCACCCTGCTGGGGCGCAACGTGCAGCTGGCCCCCGGGGAGGACCGGGAGCTGGCCGATCTGCTGGCCGGCTACCTGCGGGAGGAAGGGATCCAGGTCCACACCGGGACGCCGGTGGTGCGGGTCGCTCGCCAGGGCTCGGAGGTGAGGGTGACGGCCCTGGTGGAGGGCCAGGAACAGGATTTCGTGGGCGATGCCCTGCTCCTGGCCACGGGCCGGGTGGGCAACACGGACGAGCTGGGCCTGGAAGCGGCCGGGGTGGAACGCCACGGGCGGGGCTTCGTCCGGGTGGATGACGAGCTGCGCACCAGCCAGCCCCACCTCTGGGCCATCGGCGACGTGAAGGGGGGCTGGATGTTCACCCACGTGGCTACCTACGACGGCCCCATCGCCGCCCTCAACG
>WGCB01000257.1 GCA_015494005.1 Caldilineaceae bacterium | reverse complement strand
TCCTAACACTCTTATGCCCCTAAAACAAATGATGATGGGATGGACTGCCCAGCTTCTTGAGCAAATCGAAATCTTTCCTGCCAAGTTGCTCAAACCACTTGAGGAGCCCGATCCTCAAAGTTCTCATGTTATAGAAATTGTTTTTGAGCCACCCACAAATATTGAGAGAGTGATGGCTGAAATTGAATATCTCAGGAATCATCCACATCTGCTAGAAGATTAACTATTGCATGCGAATTGATAAGATTGCCAAGAGCAAACACTCGTGAACGAAGGGCTGTTCAACGAACTACTGGAAAGCGTACGCGAGGGCGGCACCATCTTGCGGAGTGAGGCGCCGGCCCGCCCAGTACGCCTGCGCGAGCTACCTCAGGACAGCCCCCTCTACCAGGAAGCCCTGGAGCTGCGCTACCGACTCTTCTTCCAGGAGCACGGCCTGCCCTGGGCCATCCTCATGGACGAGCACGAGGAGTCGAGCGTGCATCTGGCCCTGGTGGACGGGGAACGGCTTGTGGCCTACGGCCGCCTCACCCACCTGGGCCAGGATGCCGCCCGCCTCTCCCAGATCCTGGTCCGGCCCGAGGAGCAGGGCAAGGGCTACGGTCGCCGGATCCTGGCCGCACTGGTGCGACGAGCCCAGGCCGATGGGGCCAAGGAGATCCACCTCAACGCCCGCACCACTGCCACCGGCCTCTACCGCAAACAGGGCTTTCGAGCCAACGGAGCCCTGTTTCCCTCCCGGAGCACCGGGGTGCCACACCTGCCCATGATCTACGTCCCAGACCCACCGGGCTGAGTGCCAGCCACGCCCTGTTTCCAGAAACAAAAAGACCACAGGCCCCTGACCGGGAAACCTGTGGTCTTTTCTTTGCGCCGAGAAACTTCGGGTCGCCTACTCCTCGATGATGGAGGCCGGGGGCTCCCAGTCGTCGTCCGAGGCGGAAAGCGTCTCCGCGTCTGTCAGGGCCGACGTTTCGCTGCCACCTTCCCGGGCCAGCTGACCGTAGAGGTGGTAGGTGAAGAGGTAGACGATGAGCTGGGAGAGGGGCAGGGTCACCACCAGGCCCACCAGGCAGAGGAGGATACCGGCGATAATGGCCACGGTCTGGACGATGAAACTCGCCACCAGGATGACCACCATCACCAGGACCACCTGGCCGATCCGCTCCATGGTCCAGTTCCAGATCCGGGTCACCTGCAGGCCGTCGCTGATCTCCTCGCGCTCCGCGAAGGCCACGGTGAAGCCGGGCTGGACCAGGAAGAGGACGATGGCGTAGAGGAAAGCCAGGCAGCTCCCACACAGGATGAGCACCGTGCCGAAGAACTCACTGCCGCTCTGACTGCTGTCCGCCATGGCTGCGCCGATGAACAGGGGCACCATCACCACGATCAGGGGCAGGGACCAGACCAGCTGGACCACGAAGAGTTTCAGGCCCCGCACCAGGTCATCGCCCCACTGATCCCACTCGGGCAGCACGGGCGTCACATCGTTCTTCACGTTGTTCATCAGCCGGATGCAGTAGCCCAGCACGATGAAGTACCCCAGCACGCCGATCAGGATCGTGGACAGGATGGTGCTGATGAGCAGGACCCCTGTCCCGATGGCGAGCTTCTCCACCCAGCGCTCGTCTTCCGTGTAGAACGTCAATGCCTTTCCGATATCCATCCTTGGTCTCCTTTGCGTGGCAAAGCGAAGTGTCGAGGCAAGTTGCTGCCTGGATTGTAGCACAGGCCACAGGGCCCCGCAATCCACACCTCAATACGCAGGAAGGGACGGGAAAGTTTCGCCGGGCCAGTCCGCCCCGGGGACAGAACCCACCCAGGTCCCGGCGAGGAGCGGCGCCGCACACACCGAAGCCCAGGAGCGCCCCGGACACCCCGTGGTCCCCGCGGCATCCGTGATCGGTCACTCCCCTCCGGCCAAAGCCAGGCGGATCTCCTCCCGCACCCAGTCGTCCTCCTCCTGGCCCAGCCGTGCGGACAGGGCCTCCCGGGCGGTG
>WGCB01000256.1 GCA_015494005.1 Caldilineaceae bacterium | reverse complement strand
GGCTGGAGAACTGCATCCGCATCTCCGTGGGCCGGCCGGAGCAGACGGATCGGCTCCTGGAGGCCCTGCACGCCCTGGCCTGAAGCGGATCCACCCCCCGTCACAGCCAGGGGACGTCCGGAGCGGCTCGCTCGGCTCCCCGCAGGATCACCACGAAGGGCACCCCTTCCCCCCGCCAGTGTGCCACCGCATCCTCCAGGATCTGCCGGGCCATCTGCCACTCCTTGGGGCGACGGCGGGCAAACTGGATCGCGTGGTCGTAGAGGAGCAGGTAGCCTTTGGCCGGGGCCCAGGAGAGGTCCCGGAGCAGCTCGTCCAAGGCGTCCCAGTTGTGTCCGAAGTAGTCCGGGAAGTCCATGGCCCGGGCGATCTCGGCCAGGAAGCTCGCCTTGTCCGTGACCCGGCGGCCGTCCAGGTGGAAGCCACGCCAGCCTGCGGCCGCCACCTCCGCCAGGATCTCCTGGGCGTCGTAATGCTCGTCCAGGCGATAGAGGCCCGGCGGTCGCTCTCCCCGCAGCAGACGACGCACCTTGCTCATGGCGCCACCTCCGTTTCCACAACCTCCTTGAAGCTGTTGTAGTGGTCTTCCGTGTAGTAGAGCTCCCCGCCCTCCCCAGCCACGATGCGCCGAGCCCCCCGGTCGTCCTCGCCGGGGGTGATGACCGTGTACTCCCGGTAGTAGCTCCGAGGCTTGGAGGGCAGCAGCCCCTCCCGGTTCTGGAAGACCGAGCCGTCCTTGCGGAAGGGGAAGGGCCCGCCCTGGCGGATGCGCTGGATGGTCTCCTGGGCTTCTGGGGGCAGCTCGTCGTAGCGGATCACGGGCAGGCCGCTGACCGACGTGGGCCGGGCAGGGCTGGCCGTCGGGGTCTCCGCGTCCCCGGGCTGGGCCGTGGCTGTTCCCGGGGCTGTGACCGGCTCTGAGACCGTCTCCGTGACCGTCACCACCGTCTCTGTGGCTGGCGCCTGGCCCGTGAGCTCGGCCAGCAGGCCCTCCGGCACCCGCCCGGTGAGGAGCGCGGCCAGGATCACCAGGGCCAGGCCCACCAGATAGGTCCGAAGGTCCGGGCGCTTCCTCCGGGGCTGTTTTCCGTTCGACATGTGGGCTTTCCTTCGAGTAGAATGGACGGGAAGACTCTCGGAACGCGAACTGTTCGAATGGCATGGTATCACAGAGGGGAGGCGGGAGACAATGCGTCAGGCACAGGTGGAGCGGACCACAAAGGAGACCAGCATCTCCGTCTACCTTAACCTGGACGGCCGGGGAGAGGCCCAGGTGCAGACGGGCATCGGCTTCCTGGATCACATGCTGACCCTGCTGGCCGGCCACGGCCTTTTTGACCTCCGGGTCAAGGCCAAGGGAGACCTGGCAGTGGACGAGCACCACACCGCGGAGGATGTCTTCATCTGCCTGGGCAAAGCCGTGGACCAGGCCCTGGCGGACCGGCGGGGGCTGGTGCGCACGGCCCACAGCTACGTGCCCATGGACGAGACCCTGGCCCGGGTGGTGGTGGACCTGGGCGGCCGTCCCTACTGCGTCTTCCAGGCGGATTTCGTCACCCCTCGCCTGGGCCAGCTGGGCACGGACCTGCTCTTCCACCTCTTCGAGAGCCTGGCCATCCACGGCCGGCTGAACCTGCACGCCACGGTCCTCTACGGCCGCAACGACCACCACAAGGCCGAGGCCCTCTTCAAGGCCCTGGCCCGGGCCCTGGACCAGGCCACCCGCCTGGATCCCCGGCGCCAGGACGTGCCCAGCACCAAGGGGACCCTGGTGGCCTAGCCCCCCTGAACCAACCGTCCACGCCCCCGCCCGCACAGAAAGGCTGCCCACATGAGTGCATCCCAAGGCATCATCGACCTGCGATCCGACACGGTGACCAAGCCCACGCCGGCCATGCGCCGGGCCATGGCCGAGGCCGAAGTGGGGGACGACGTCCTGGGGGACGACCCCACGGTGAAGCGGCTGGAGGCCCTGGCCGCGGAGATGCTGGGCAAAGAGGCCGCGCTCTTCGTGCCCAGCGGCACCATGGGCAACCTGGTTTCCGTCCTCACCCACTGCGGCCGGGGCCACGAGATGATCCTGGGCGCGGACGCCCACATCTTCATCTACGAGCAGGGGGGATCCGCGGCCCTGGGCGGCGTCCATCCCCGGCCCGTGCCCAACCAGCCCGACGGCAGCCTGGACCTGGCCCAGGTGGAGGCGGCTATCCGCCCGGACAACGAGCACTTTCCCATCACCCGGCTGGTGGCCCTGGAGAACACCCACAACCGTTGCGGGGGGCGGGTGCAGTCCGTGGCCTACATGGACGCCGCCGGTGAGCTGGCCCGGCGTCACGGGCTGCGCCTGCACGTGGACGGAGCCCGGATCTGGAACGCGGCGGTGGCCCTGGGCGTCTCTCCGGCCCGGCTGCTCCAGGCCGCGGACAGCGTCAGCGCCTGCCTGAGCAAGGGGCTGGCCGCGCCGGTGGGCTCCGTGGTGGCGGGCAGTGCGGAGTTCATCCGCCAGGCCCGGCGCAACCGCAAGGTGGTGGGCGGCGGCATGCGCCAGGCCGGGGTCATCGCCGCCGCGGGCATCATGGCCCTCACGGAGATGGTGGAGCGCCTGGCCGAGGACCACGCCAACGCCCAGCGCCTGGCCCAAGGGCTGGCAGAGCTGCCCGGCATCGCCATCGACCCAGCCACGGTGGAGACCAACCTGGTCATCTTCAGCCTGGAGCGGGAGGACATGACGCCCCAGGAGCTGGCCGACGGCCTGGCGGAGCGGGGCGTTTGGCTCTTCCCCATCGGGGGCAAGCGCCTGCGGGCCGTGACCCACTACCACATCACCCCGGAGGACATCGACCGGGCGCTCCTGGCCTTCCAGGAGGTGTTGCAGGCCTGACAGGTTTGGCGAACGACGATAGGCCAGCCAGTACCCACCAAATCCCAAACTTCCAACTTCCAACTCCCAACTCCCAGCTTCTAACTCCCACCCCACCATGACCAGCAAACTTCTACCCCTGCAGACCCTCTGGCGCATCGTCAGCGAGGTGGACCTGGACGCCATCCGCCAGGAAGCGGAGCGCACCTTCCGCGTCCTGGTGGCCGGGGAGGATCCGGAGCTGGCCCGACGCCTGGCCGGCCTCCTCAGCAGCCCGGACGGCTCCTTCGTCCACCCCTGGCTCCTCCTGGCCAGCCTGCCTGTGACCATCGACGAGCTGGCCGAGCTGGGCTCCCTGGATCTGGCCATCCTGGTCACGGCCCAGCCAGATCCCAGCCCGGAGCTGCGGACCACCCAGGAGGCCCTGGCTCGAGCCCAGGTGCCCACCGTGCTGGTCCTGGTGGGGGCTGCGGAGGGACCAAGCCTGTTGGTCCATTGGGCTGGCGTCCACCGGGTAATCGTCCCCGAGCTGAGCCCGGAGGCGGTCCAGGAGCAGGTGGCCCCGGCCATCCTGGAGACGGTCCCGGCGCTGACCCTAGCCCTGGCCCGGCAGCTGCCGCCCCTGCGCCCCGCGGCCTTCCAGCGGCTCATCCACGAGACGGCCCAGAGCAACGCCACCTACGCCTTCAGCACGGGCATCGCCGAGATCATCCCGGCCCTGAACATCCCGCTGAACGTGAGCGACCTGGTGGTCCTGACCAAGAACCAGCTGCTCATGAGCTACAAGATCGCCCTGGCCGCGGGCAAGCGAGGCACGCCCAGGGAGCTCATGGGAGAGATCGTGAGCGTCATCGGGGGTGGGCTGTTCTTCCGCCAGCTGGCCCGTCAGC
>WGCB01000255.1 GCA_015494005.1 Caldilineaceae bacterium | reverse complement strand
TCGCCGGGCTGGACATGGGCGCGGCCAGCATCAAGATGAACGACGACGGCAGCTTCAACCTGCTGGTGGGGGCCACGGACCTGGGCACTGGATCGGACACAGTCCTGGCCCAGATCGCGGCGGAGGCCCTGGGCGTGGAGTTGGAACAGATCCTGATCTACAGCAGCGACACGGACTTCACTCCCTTCGACACCGGGGCCTACGCCTCCAGCACCACCTACATCTCCGGCGGAGCGGTGCTGAAGGCCGCGGAGGAGGTGGCCCGGCAGATCCGGGAGCACACGGCCAAGCATCTCATCCCCGGTGTGGAGCCGGACCAGCTCTGGCTGGAGGATGGCCTGGTGAAGGCGCCGGACGGCCGCTCCGTCAGCCTGGAGACGGTGGCCCTGCACAGCACCCACCAGGAGGAGCAGCACCAGATCATGGCCACGGCCAGCCACATGAGCTACCTGAGCCCGCCCCCCTTCGCCGCCCAGTACGCGGCGGTAGAGGTGGACACGGAGACGGGACAGGTGACGGTGAAGAAGCTGGTCATGGCCGTGGACTGCGGCATCGCCATCAACCCGGTCACCGCCAGCGGCCAGGTGGAGGGGGGCATGACCCAGGCCCTGGGCTACGCCATCAGCGAGGAGATGGTCTACGACAGCCAGGGTCGGGTGCTGAATCCCCGCCTGGGTCCCTACCGCATCTTCGCCGCGGACGAGATGCCCGAACTGGAGACCATCCTGGTCCAGACCTACGAGCCGTCCGGGCCCTACGGGGCCAAGGCCGTGGCGGAGATCCCCATGGACGGGGTGGCTCCGGCCATCGCCAGCGCCATCTACGACGCGGTGGGTGTCCGCCTGCGCAGCCTGCCCTTCACGCCGGAGAAGGTGTGGCGGGCGTTGCAGGAAGCATAACGACCGGAAATCAGGGGCAACCGGCCGGTTGCCCCTGATTTCCGCCCAATCCATTCCTTCCTCGTTCCCCCGCTCCCATGACATCCTTCCACGTGTTGACAACCGACGACCTGCCCGCCCCCCGCTGGGACGCGTTCGTGGAGGCCCAGCCCCAGGCCCACATCCTTCAGAGCAGCGGATGGGGCGCGCTGAAGAGCCGCTTCGGCTGGCAGGCCCAGCGCGTCGCCCTGGCGGACCAGGCAGGCCAGCTCCAGGCCGGGGCCCAGCTCCTCTTCAAGCGCCAGGCCGGGATCACCCTGGCCTACGCGCCCCGAGGCCCCCTGGTGGATTGGTCCCAGCCGGGACTGGTGCGGGCGCTGCTGCAGGCCCTGGCCCAGGAGGCTCGGCAGCGGGGCGCGGCCTTCCTGAAGATCGAGCCAGAGCTGCCCGACACCCCGACCAACCGGGCCCTGCTGGCCAGCCACGGCCTGCGCCCCAGCCCCCAGACGGTCCAGCCCCGCAGCACTATTGTCCTGGACATCGGGGGCGAGGAGGCGGCGATCCTGGCCCGGATGAAGAGCAAGTGGCGCTACAACATCCGCCTGGCCGGGCGCAAGGGGGTGACGGTGCGGGAGGGCCGCCGGGAGGATCTGGCCCACTTCCACCGGCTCACCGCGGAGACGGGCCAGCGGGATGGCTTCCCAGTGCACGCGCCGGCCTACTACGAGGCGGCCTACGAGCTGCTGGCGCCGGAGCGGGCGGTCTTTCTCTTCGCGGAGTACGAGGGGGAGCCCCTGGCCGCCATCGTGGTGGCCGCCCTGGGGGCCACGGCCGTCTACCTGTGGGGGGCCAGCAGCAACCGCCAGCGCAACCGCATGCCCAACCATGCCCTGCAGTGGGCGGGGATCCGCTGGGCCCGGGAGCGAGGCGCCACCCGCTACGACCTCTGGGGCATCCCCGACGCCATCGGCCAGCTGAGCCTGGGCCTGCAGGATCCGGAGGCGCCAGGCGTGCCGGTGGAGGCCCTGCCCCTGCGCCTGGATCGGCTGCCCCGGGGCGAGCTGTGGGGGGTCTACCGGTTCAAGCAGGGCTTCGGCGGGCGGGTGCTGCGCACGGTGGGGGCCTGGGACCTGCCCCTCCGCCAGCCGGGCTACCGGCTCTACCGCACCGGGCTCACGGCCCTGGATCTGGCACGGAAGGCCCGGGGCTCCAGGGCAGCGGAGCAGCTCCGGGCCCGGATCGGCGGCTCCGACGGCCGTTCCTCCGGGCCGAGCCCTCTGACCCCGCGCCCCGTGGAGGGGGCGGCAGAGTGGCGGGCCATCCTGGCGGAGCTGCCGGAGCCCCACGTGCTCCAGAGCTGGGAGTGGGGCGAGATCAAGGGGCAGACAGGCTGGCAGGCGGAGCGTTTCGTCCTGGAAGAGGGGGGGCAGGTGCGGGCCGCGGTCCAGTTCCTGTGGCGGCAGCCGGTCCCAGGCCTGCCCCTGCGGGTGGCCTACGTGCCCAAGGGCCCGGTCACCGAC
>WGCB01000254.1 GCA_015494005.1 Caldilineaceae bacterium | reverse complement strand
CCCTGAGGGCATGTCAAAGATTTCGGCCCGAGGCGCAGGCAGCAGGCCCAGGTGGCCAGTAAGGTTCGCCATCCCCAAAAATCGGTGATATAATTTGGGCATGAACGAGCGTCCGAATCCCCCTGCTGCCCAGGTGCGCCGCTGTCCCAACTGCGGTACGCGAGTGGCGCAGAACGCGGAAACCTGCTACTTCTGCGGCTACGATCTCTCCAAGCAGCCCCGACAGCGCCGCCGGATCACCTGGGTGGACCTGGTGGTCGTGCTGGGCCTGTTGATCCTGGTCTTCGCCTGGTGGCAGCTGGGCAGCCAGCCCCGCAGCGAGTCCGCAGCTCAGGCGGAAACCCAGGTCACCCTGGACATCGAATTCCCCACGCCGGAGGAGCCTCCCACGGCCACGCCGGCGCCCCCGACGCCCACGCCGGAGCCAGTCAGCCCCACGCCCATCCCCACGCCGGTGATCGTGAAGCACATCGTGCGCACCGGGGAGACGCTGGTGGGCATCGCCCAGTTCTATGGGGTGACGGTGGAGGAGATCCAGGCGGCCAACAACCTGCGGGACGAGCTGATCCGGGCCGGGGACGAGCTGATCATCCCGGTGCCCCAGTCCGTCCTGGAGGACACCAGCGAGAGCCGGGTGCCCTCGGTCTTCAACTACACGGTCCAGCCCGGGGACACGGTGGTCTCCCTGGCCATCCGCTTCGGCACCACGGTGGACGCCATCCTGAAGGCCAACAACATGGGGCCCAACGACTTCATCCGCCCCAACCAGAAGCTGGTCATCCCGGTGGCAGAGGTGCCGGCCGCGGTCCTGGCCTCCAGCAACACCGTCTCGGACACCAGCCCGCCTCGGCCCAACGGCGCCCTCTACGAGGCCCCCCGCCTCATCGGCCCGCCGGACGACGCGGTCCTCTCCCGGGACGAGGACGTGATGCTGCGCTGGGTCAGCGTGGACATCCTGGCGCCCAATGAGTGGTACGTGGTCCGGGCCTGGCCCACCCAAGGCGCCCTGTCCACCCCGCCTCCCATCTGGACCAAGGCCACCAGCTACCGGCTGAGCAGCGAATGGGCGCCGCCCCCGGGCACCTCCGCGGTCTTCGGCTGGCAGGTGGTGGTGGTGCGAGTCCTGCCGGACAGCGGGCAGGGCCGGGAGATCCAGGCGGCCAGCCAGCCCAGCGAGGTGCGCACCTTCACCTGGCAGTAGCTCCCGGCCGCTCGGCATCGAGCCCTGGATTCCGTTTCGCCCTCTTTCTTTCCCCCGTTTCCCCCGGGCGACCCCTCGCTGGGGCCGTCGTCCGGGAGCCAACCCACCGTTCCAACGCCTTCCCTCGGGTGTCAACCGCTGGAAGGAGTCCTGTCCTATGGCCTTGAGCGAGTTGACCCACCTCTGGGTGGAAGCCCCCCTGCTTTCCAACGCGCTGGAGAAACTCCCGCCACACGTGACCGTCCTCTGGGGGACCGACTCCCCGGAGGATCCCACGGCCAACGCCGGCCCGGCCCAGGCCATCCTGGCCGCGTCCGGCGTCCAGTACGACGCTCCCCTGCTGGCCCGGCTGCCCAACCTGCGCATCCTGGTGCGGGTGGGCATCGGCGTGGACAACGTGGACATCCCCGCGGCCACGGCCCGGGGCGTGCTGGTCTGCAACACGCCGGACGGTCCCACCGAGTCCACCGCGGAGCACACAGTGGCCATGCTCCTGGCTCTGGCCAAGCGGCTGAAGCAGGGGGACGCGGTCATGGCCGCCGGCGAGTTCGCGCCCCGGCCGGAGCTCATCGGCAACGAGGTCCAGGGGAAGGTCCTGGGGCTGGTGGGCCTGGGACGCATCGGCCGGCGCGTGGCGACCATCTGTCGCCTGGGGCTGGGGATGGACGTCCTGGCCTACGATCCCTACCTCTCCCCGGAGCAGGCGGCGGAGCTGGGCGTCACCCTGGTGGATCTGCCCCAGCTCCTGGCCCAGGCCGACTTCCTGAGCCTCCACGCCCCGGCCACGCCCGAGACCCACAAGCTCATGGACCGGGAGCGCATCGGCCAGATGAAGCCTGGGGCCTACCTCCTGAACCTGGCCCGGGGCCCCTTGGTGGACGAGGCCGCCCTGCTGGAGGCGGTGGAGAGCGGTCACCTGGCCGGCGCGGCCCTGGATGTCTTCGACCCAGAGCCGCCGGAGCCGGACGCTCCCATCCGTCGCCATCCCAACATCCTGGTCACGCCCCACACCGCCTCCCTCACCTGGGAAGGCCGGGGACGCATGGAGGAGATGGCCCTGGAGCGGGTCCTGGCCTTCTTCCGGGGCGAGCGCCCGGCGGACGCGCTGAACCCGGAGGTGCTGGGGTAGCCAATGGGAGACTGGGAGATTGGGTGGCTGGGTCCTTGGGGATGGCAGATCATGACCGGAGGCTGGGAGCCGTGAGGCGGCCTCTCGAAGAGCCCCCAATCGCTGAATCTCCAATCTCCCCATGACCAGTCTTCGATCTTCGGTCTTCGATCTTGCAACTTGTCGCCTGGAATCTGTCGGCCACTCAACACACAGGAGGGTGCACCATGCCCAGATCAATCACACTTTTCACCGGCCAGTGGGCGGATCTGCCCCTGGAGACCTTGGCCCAGAAGGTGAGCGAATGGGGCTTCGACGGCCTGGAGCTGGCCTGCTGGGGCGATCATTTCGATGTGAACCAGGCCTTGGAGAAGGACAGCTACGTGCGGGAGAAGCGGGACCTGCTGGAGAGGTACGGCCTGCAATGCTTCGCCATCAGCAACCACCTGGTGGGCCAGGCGGTCTGTGACCCCATCGACGAGCGGCACAAGCTCATCCTGCCCGATCATGTCTGGGGGGACGGGGATCCGGAGGGGGTGCGTCAACGGGCCGCGGAGGAGATGAAGCGCACCGCCCAGGCCGCCCGGCTCTTCGGCGTGGACGTGGTGAACGGCTTCACCGGCAGCAGCATTTGGGCCAAGTTCTACTTCTTCCCGCCCACCAGCCAGGAGATCGTGGAGGCCGGCTACCAGGACTTCGCCCAGCGCTGGGGCCCCATCCTGGACGTCTTCCAGGAGAACGGGGTGCGCTTCGCCCTGGAGATCCACCCGGCAGAGATCGCCTACGACCTGATCACCGCCCAGCGGGCCCTGGAGGCGGTCCAGCACCACCCGGCCTTCGGCTTCAACTTCGATCCCAGTCACCTGGTCCACCAGTTCGTGGATCCGCCGACCCTCATCTACGAGCTGGGCGAGCGCATCTTCCACGTCCACGTGAAGGACACCCGGGTGCAGCTCAACGGCCGCAACAGCATCCTCTGCTCCCACCTCAGCTTCGGGGATCCCCGCCGGGGTTGGGATTTCGTCTCCCCGGGCCGGGGCGACGTGGAGTGGGATCCCATCATCCGGGCCCTGAACCACGTGGGCTACGACGGGCCCCTCTCCATCGAATGGGAGGACAGCGGCATGGACCGGGAGTGGGGCGCCCAGGAGGCCCTGGAGTTCATTCGGGGGCAGGATTTCGCGCCCTCCACCGTGGTCTTCGACAGCGCCTACGAGCAGGGATAATCGGGGCAAAGGCAATCGGGGCAAAGGATATCGGGGCAAAGGAGGAGAGAGATGAGCGAGCAAGGATTCACAGCCATGGCCGGGGCTCGGGCCCAAGGGGAGGCGCCGGAGATCGGGGTGGGCATGCTGGGCTACGCCTTCATGGGCAAGGCCCACAGCAACGCCTTCAAGAAGATCCCCTACATGGTCTACCCGCCCCCGGCCATCCCCAAGCTGGTGGCCATCTGCGGCCGCAACGAGGACGCTGTGGCCGAGGCGGCCCAGCGCTACGGCTACCAGGGCTACTACACCGACTGGCGGGAGATGATCCAGGACGAGCGCATCCAGCTCTTCGACAACGGCGGGCCCAACGACACCCACGCGGAGCCCAGCATCGCCGCGGCCCAGGCTGGCAAGCATGTCCTCTGCGAGAAGCCCCTGGCCCGGAACGCGGCGGAGGCCAAGACCATGCTGGATGCGGTGGAGAAGGCCGGGGTCAAGCACATGGTGGCCTTCAACTACCGCTTCGTCCCGGCCATCCGCCAGATCAAGCTGCTCATCGAGCAGGGCGCGCTGGGGCGGATCTACCACTTCCGGGCTGCCTACCTCCAGGAATGGGTCATGCCCCAGTACGACGTGCCCCTGATCTGGCGGCTGCAGAAGCGCTACGCGGGCAGCGGCGCGCTGGGGGATCTGGGCGCCCACATCATCGACCTGGCCCGCTACCTGGTGGGGGAGATCACCACGGTGGGGGCCATGACCCGCACCTTCATCCCAGAGCGCCCTCTGCCCGACGGCAGTGGCGTGGGCAAGGTGGACGTGGACGACGCCTTCGTGGCCACCGTGGGCTTCGAGAACGGTGCGGTGGGCACGCTGGAGGCCAGCCGGTTCGCGGCCGGGCACAAGAACAGCCAGGTGCTGGAGATCAACGGGGAGAAGGGCTCGGTCCGCTTCGACCTGGAGCGGCTGAACGAGTTTCAGGTCTTCTGGGTGGGGGAGGAGCCCCGGGAGACCCAGGGCTTCCACAACGTGTTGGTCACGGAGACCTTCCACCCGTGGATGCAGTACTGGTGGCCCCACGGCCACATCATCGGCTGGGAGCACACCTTCGTCCACGAGATCGCCCACCTGCTGGACTGCATCGTCAACGACCGGCCCGTGGCCCCCATCGGCGCGGACTTCCGGGACGGCTACCGGGCTGCCCTGGTTTGTGACGCCATCCTGGAGTCCGCGGAGAGCCGTCGCCAGGTGGACATCCCGCGAGAGTGAACGCCCGATGTGCCGAGGCCCTGTCCCTCACTCCTCGGTGTCGCCGCGCCCCAGGCGGTGGTACTCCCGGTTGGGCATCATGCCCGTGGCCGAGGCCATGCGGTTGGTGAAGTTGAACATGGCGGCCACCTCGGCCATGTCGAAGATGGCCTGGTCCGAGAAGCCCAGTTCCTGCAGGCGCTGGACATCCTCCTGGCTGCACTCCACGGGGGAGCGGGTGATCTTCACCGCGTAGTCCAGCATGGCCAGGGTGCGGGGAGCGAGCCCGGCCCGGCGGTAGTCCAGGACGATGCGGTCGGCCAGGACCTCGTCCTGGAGCAGCACCCGCAGGTCCGCGCCGTGGCTGACCAGGCAGTAGAGGCAGTGGTTTTCCGACGAGACCACCACGCCGATCATCTCCCGCTCGGCCCGGCTCAGCTCCGACTCCCCGAACATGAGCTCCCGGAAGTGGGCGAACCAGTGGCGGAAGTGGCTGGGCCGCACGGTGAAGGTCACGAAGACGTTGGGCACGAAACCCATCTTCTCCTGGGCCTTGGCGAAAAGCTTGCGCAGGTCCTCGTCCAGGCTTTCTTCCCCTGGCAGGGCCAGCCAGCAGATGCGTTCCTGGTGTTCGTCGCTGATCAGAGTCATCTCCCGCTCCTTGGTGGGTATGGGGTGAAGGGTCGCCGCCGGTGGCCCCACTGTTCGATCGACCATCTTTTTCCGCCTGCGCCCCTATCCTACCCGGGAACGGGGCCACATTCAACTTTCCCTGCGAGGTCTCCATGACAACTTCCATGCTCGGTGATTCTGCCCTGACCCACCTGGAGTGCGGCTTCTGCGGCGCCACCTTCGACCCCGATCAACTGTTAAACCTCTGCCCAAAATGTGGCAAACCCCTGTTAGCCCGCTACGATCTGGGCCAGGCCGCTCGGACCCTGACCAAGGCCTCTCTGCAGGAGCGGCCAGCCACCCTGTGGCGTTACCAGGAGGTGTTGCCGGTGCGGCGACAGGAGGCCCGGCTCTCCCTGGGCGAGGGGTGGACGCCTCTGCTCCACACGGAGCGGTTGGGGCAGTCCATCGGCTGTGCCGGAACCTGGATCAAAGACGAGTCGGTGAACCCCACTGGGAGCTTCAAGGCCCGAGGGCTGGCCCTGGCGGTGAGCCGGGCCTACGAGCTGGGGGCCCAGGAGCTGGCTATCCCCAGCGCGGGGAACGCGGCCGGGGCCATGTGCGCCTACGCGGCCCTGGCCGCCCTGCCGGCTCACGTGTTCATGCCCGCGGATGTGGCCACCACCTTCCGGGTGGAGTGCCAGATGCTGGGCGCGCAGGTCACCCTGGTGGATGGGCTGATCACCGACGCCGGGGCCAAGGTCCAGGAAGGGGTGGCACAGCACGGCTGGTTCAGCGTGAGCACCCTCCGGGAGCCCTACCGGCTGGAGGGAAAGAAGACCATGGGCTACGAGCTGGCGGAACAGCTGGGCTGGTCACTGCCGGACGTGATCCTCTACCCCACCGGTGGGGGCACCGGCTTGATCGGCATGTGGAAGGCCTTCCAGGAGATGGAGGAGATGGGGCTCATCGGCCCGGAGCGGCCCCGGATGGTCAGCGTGCAGAGCAGTGGCTGTGCGCCCATCGTCCGGGCCTTCCACGAGGGCACGGAGCACGCGGAGCCCTGGCAGAACGCCCAGACCGTGGCCTCTGGCCTGCGGGTCCCGGCCGCGGTGGGGGACTTCCTGATCCTGCGGGCCCTGCGGGAAAGCAACGGCACCGCGGTGGCCGTCCCAGATGAGGAGATCCTTCACTACGCCCAGGTCATGGGCCGCCAGACCGGGATCTTCCCCGCACCCGAAGGCGCGGCCTGTCTGGCCGCCCAGGTCAAGCTGCTGGAGGAAGGCTGGATCCAGCCCGACGAGCAGGTAGTGATCTTCAACACCGGCAGCGGGCTGAAGTACGCGCACCTGTGGGCGTAGCGTCCAGAAGGGCGTGGGCCGAAAGTCCATGGCGCGGAAAGGCAAAAGCCCTTGACATTTGTGGGCGGAGTGTGTACAATGAGTGTGTATCCGGAATGTGTGAGCCAAGGAGGCACCTCATGAAACGCGTCCAACTGATCCTGGAGGAATGGCAGCAGGAATGGCTGGCCCAGGAGGCCAAACGCCAGTCCATCAGCATGTCCGCGCTGCTGCGCCAACTCCTCACCGAAGCCATCGAGCGCCGTCAAGCCGAGAGCCTGGCCGAGGATCCTCTCTGGGGGATCGTCGGGATGGGGGAAGGCCCCCGAGACGGGGTCACCAGCGAGAACCTGGACAAATTCCTCTACCAGACCAACTGGCGGGACGACGATTCCCTGCTCCGGGTAGCCGAGAATGGCCCAGATTATTCTTGACACCAGCGCTCTCTACGCCCTGGTGGATCGCAGGGACCCCAACCACACCCGGGCCGCGGCCTTCCTGCGGGAAGTGGCCACGCCCGGCAGCCTGCTCCTCTCCAACCACATCTTCGACGAGGCCCTGACCCTGACCAAGATGCGCTTGGGGATGCACGTGGCCCTGCAGCTGGGTCTGCGGGTGCGCAACAGCCGCCTGATCCAGATGGTCGTCTTCTCCACGGCCCAGGAGCAGGCCACCTGGCGCATCTTCAGCAAGTACACGGACAAGGGCTGGAGCTACACCGACTGCGCCTGCCTGGCCCTGGCCCAGGAGCGGGGGATCCAGGAGGCATTCACCTTCGACCACCACTTCGCCCAGATGGGCCTGATCCAACGACCATCCCCGATCATGACCCTGCGGGATGGGGAATGATCCCCCACCCTCTTTGCCAAGCCACCCAACCATCGCCACACGGGAAAAATCGCATGAAAATCGAACGCGTCGAACTACGTCGGATCTACTTGCCCTACGTCGCCCCCTTTGAGACCAGCGGCTGGAGCCACAGCGGAACCCATGCCATCATCGTCCGAGTGGACGCAGAGGGAGCCACGGGCTGGGGCGAGTCCCCGGTGGGGGACGGGCCCTGGTACAACGAAGAGACCACGGCCACAGCCTGGATCATCCAACGGGACTTCCTCGTTCCCATGCTCCTGGACGCGGAGCTCTCCGGACCCGAGGACGTGCGGAAGGTCTTCCACCGGGTGCGGGGCAACCGCATGGCCAAGGCCGGGCTGGAGTTCGCGGTCTGGGACCTCTTCGGTCGCATGCAGGGACGCAGCCTGAAGGAGATGCTGGGCGGGACCCGGGAGCGGGTGCCCGTGGGGGTGAGCGTGGGCATCCAGAAGGACATTCCCGCGCTGCTGGACGTGGTGGCCCGCTACCTGGAGGACGGCTACCGGCGGATCAAGCTCAAGATCAAGCCAGGCTGGGACCTGGAGCCCACGGCCGCGGTGCGGGAGCGCTGGCCGGACCTACTCCTCCAGGTGGACGCCAACAGCATCTACACCCTGGACGACGCTGACCACCTGGCTCAGCTGGACGCCTTCGACCTGCTCCTCATCGAGCAGCCCTTGGCC
>WGCB01000253.1 GCA_015494005.1 Caldilineaceae bacterium | reverse complement strand
GGGATGGGTCGTCCAGGGCCAGGGGTGGAAGCTCGGGCAGGGGCTGGGCCGCTTCGTCCCCGGGGAACTCCGCGTAGACGCTGGGGGCGATGGCCCGCAGGAAGGGCAGGGCTTCCAGGGCCACGCCTTTGCGGAAGAAATCCAGCCAGACCCGGGTGTTGCCGCTGACCAGCCAGCTGCCGTCCGCCTCCTGGGTGACCTCGCAGTGGCGGTTGATGGTGCGCCAGTCCCGGGGCTCCTGGCTGTGTCGCACCCGCACCGTGGCCACCACGTGCTCGATGATATCCTCGTGGCCCTCCCGCACCCGGGCGGCGATGAAGCCCGGCGCAGTGCCCATGCGCTGGGTGCTCCGATAGCAGACCCGGCCGGCGAACTCGATGAGGTTTTCCTGGGGGGTGCTCTTCCCCTGCCAGAGGGGGGCTAAATCGCTCACCTGGGCCAGCTCCTGGGGATCCAGGGCAGGGTTGGGTTGGGTGTAGGCGACAAGCTCCATGGGCATGGCGCAGATGACTCCTCAATGTGCAGGCGACAAAATGACAGGCTAAGCGGAGAATGCAGATGTGAGCACAGAACCCACCGGTTGGAAGCATTTCGGTGACATCTTTAAGATTTCGTTTCTCGGACGAAATTCAGCATGGCCTCCCACGCCTGCTGCCCGCCGTAGACGTTGGTCTCTCGGCTCACACCGCCCATCAGGAAAGGCGGTATCAAGCGCACTGGTGGTCGGTATCCATAGAGAACCACATGCCCGGCACCCTCTAGGACCAGGTATTGGACTTGGTTCTCCCGACCGTGGTCCTGCATGCGTGTCACGATGGCCCGAGCCATTTCGGCCGAAGGCCACATCTGGTCATCAGTAGCCCCGATGAGAAGCAGGCGGCTCTGGAGACGTTCTACTGGGATAACGGCTTCCTCTGGCACCCCCTGAGCCAGGGCCTTTTCGAAGAGGGGACGCAAGCGCACGGGCTGGCCGACCAACATGCGCAGCAGCTCCCAGGACCAACCTGTCGCCACGAAGGGCAAATCTTGACCCTGGTAGGTCCACGCGGCGCCGGGCCGTCCTTGAGAGAAGTCCAGGCCGGACCAAAGCACGTGGCTAGGCACCATGGCGATGATCCCTGCTGGCGGCTCCTTCGCATGTAGACCGATGAGCAGCGCAGCCTCGGATCCTCGCGAGGGCCCAAAAACGAAAGTCCGTTCCGCATCTACTCCCGGCTGCCGGCGCAGCCAAGTCAACCCTTCCAGGAGATATTCCACAGGGATGCGGCTCAGGGCCCTGGGTAGCGGGTCCACGCCGAAGTAGGCCAGGGAAAAAGCCACCACTCCGTGGCTGGCCCACCAGGCGGCCCGTTTCTGGTCATAGCCCCCCTCCGATCCGCTCAGAAGGAGGATGGCCGGGAAGGGCCCTTCGCCTGGAGGACGGCATAGGGCACCCACCAGACGCCCCTCCCGAATTTCGATGCAGGTCACATCTTCCAGCCACAGACGTCGCACCACCGTGGCCCGGGCCAGGATGGCGTCTCCCACCTCAGCGGTAAGCTCCACAGGATAGGCCGGTGCCGCGGGCTCGAACACGGGCGCCCGTTGCCGGGATGTCGGCCGCATGGACCACAGCAGCCCTGCGGAATCCGCATGGTTGTAGGTGCCCTCCAGCGGCGCCTGTTGGATCAGATCTACCCTGCCTTGGTCGTCGGCCTGCCATACTCCTGCCGCGGCCCAGGTTTGGCCAGCCTCGTCCTGGGTTACTGCCCGCAGACCTACCTTCTGGCCCGGAGACAGGCCTGTCACCTGAAAGGTGGCTAAGGGGCGATTTACCAGCCCATCCCGAGGCTCAACCTCTATGAACACGTTCTCTGGTCGCGGAATGCCCTCCCACGTGTGGCCTGCAATTGGATCCTGCCAGCGCCAATCCCAGTTCCAGGTTTGAAAGCGCCGCTGCCCCGTCCACAACCAGAGCCCTCCTGGCAGGAGGAGAACTCCTAGAAGGATCAGAAGTTTCTGTAACATCGATAGCTGCGTCTAGTCCACAGTTGCGGCAGAGAAATTCGTGCTAGTGATCGAGACGGATCTGGAACGAATTCAGGCCGAAAAAAGGAGCTGCTGGAGATGCTAGTTCTTCTTCTATGGATGTGGCGCGGTCTCTCCAGCGGATGGCAGGCGCTCCGTTGCGCGGATAGGGTGCTTTGATGTGGAAAAGGGTGTCTATCGGGTGCAATAGGGGCTTGGGGACCAGCCAGGGGTCCGTGCCTCGAGGCGTCAACGATGTTGGCCTCCATTCTATCGCATTGGGGACGGAAACGGAAAAAGACCCGGCAGGTATCCAGCGGATCTGCCAGGTCTTCTGTCCAAAAAGGTTGTACATGTAGTCGGCCTGGGGACGGCCTGCCTGCTACCGTCCAAGACCGCTGAGGGCGCCCAGGCCCAGGCCCGCTCCGATGCCGACCGCACCCAACACCAGGCTCACGATGATCACGATGACCACGTAGGCCACGATGGTCAGGGCCGTGTTGGTGTTGTCCATCTCCATGGATTCCCGGGTGGCGATGAAGAAGGCAACCAGGCTCCAGATGGCGCCGATGATGCCAATGCAGGGGATGGCGCCGATGATGTTGGGGCTGTAGGCGTAGGCCAGGGCCCGGCGCACCCCTTCCGGCGTGCCTGTGCCGTTGAAGAAGTTGGTGCCGATGTACCAGATGGCGTAGGCGCCGATGAAGAAGAGCACCACCGCGGCGATGAAGCCCAGCACTGCACTGATGATGGCGCTCAAGAAGGAGCCGAGCCCACCGAAGGCCAGGGAGACAAATGCGGAGACCAGAAAGCCCAGGCCGGCGTTGACCGCCGCCACCAGGATCACCACGGTCAGGGCCTCCTGGTCCAGGGAGGGATCGTCCCGCACCTCCCGGTAAAAAGCCGCGTCTAGCTTCACCGCACGGATCATGCGTTCAATCACGGTTCTTCCTCCTTCCTTGATGTGTGAGCAGTGGATGATGTGAGCAGTGGATGGTAACCACTGATGAGCCGGTAGGCCAATAAGTCCGGCCAATAAGCTCGGCCAATAAGTCCACGGTGAGGGCTGGCAAGCCCGGACAATTCAACGGTGTTTTTACCGCCCACCCAGGAAGGCCCGGCGCACCTCCGGGTTCTCCAGCAGTTCCTGGGCCGAGCCCTGGTAGCTGTTCTGCCCCAGCTCCAGGACGTAGCCCCGGTGGCTGGCCTCCAGTCCCTGGCGGGCGTTCTGCTCGATCATGAGCACGGTGAGGCCGATCTCCTGGTTCAGGCGCTGGACGTTCTCGAAGATGGCTCGGGTGATGAGGGGGGCCAGGCCGGCGCTGGGCTCGTCCATCATCACCATCTTGGGCTCCAGGAGCAGGGAGCGGCCGATCTCCAGCATGCGCTGCTCCCCGCCGGACATGGTGCCGGCCATCTGGTCCCGCCGCTCGGCCAGGCGCGGGAAGAGCTCGAAGACGTACTCGATGCGTTCTCGGATGCGCCGCTGGTCCTTTTCCAGGAACATGCCCATCTCCAGGTTCTCGTGCACGGTCATCTGGGGGAAGACGCTGCGCAGCTGGGGCACGATGGCGATCCCCGCCTGGAGCACTTCCTGGGGGCGGCGGTTGGTGATCTCCTGGCCATCAAAGAGGACCTGGCCCTGGCGCACCTTCACGAAGCCGTAGATGGCCTTGAAGACCGTGGACTTGCCCGCGCCGTTGGGGCCGATGACGCAGACGATCTCCCCGGGGTTCACGTGCAGGCTCACCCCCTTGAGGATGTCGAAGTCCTGGTAGCCGGCGTAGATCTCCTTCACTTCCAGCAGGGGAGCGGGGCCGGCCTGGGTTGGGGTGCTCTGGGGAGCGGCTTGGGTGCTCATGGGGTTCTCCTCCTCACGCCCCGAAATAGGCTTCGATGACCGCCTCGTTCTCCATGATCTCCTCCGGGGTGCCCTCGGCCAGCTTCTCCCCAAAGTTTAGCACATAGACCCGGCTGCAGAGGTCGGCGATGAAGTTGATGTTGTGCTCGATGAGCAGGAAGGTCTTGCCCTGCTCCCGGTTCAGGGTGCGGATGCGGTCCTTGATGATCTCGATCAGGGTGGGGTTGATGCCCGAGGTGGCCTCGTCCAGGAGCAGGATGTCCGGGTCGGGCATGAGGGCCATGCCGATCTCCAGGAGCCGCCGCTGGCCGCCGGAGAGGTGCCCGGCCAGCTCGTCGGTCAGGTGCTCCAGCTGGAGGAACTGGATCAGGTGCCGGGCCCGGCGCTCGGTGTCCGGATGGCTGGGCCGGAGCATGTTGAGGAGCCCTTCGCCCCGCCACTGGCGGCTGATGAGCATGTTCTCCAGGACGGTCATCTTGCGGTAGACCCGGATCACCTGGAAGGTGCGGGCCAGCCCCATGCGGGCCACCTGGTAGGGCCGGACCCGGGTGATCTCCTGCCCTTTGAAGAAGATCTGGCCTTTGTCGATGGTTTGCAGACGGGTCAGGCAGTCGAAGAGGGTGGTCTTGCCGCTGCCGTTGGGGCCGATGAGCCCCACGATCTCTCCGGGGTAGACGGCGAAGTCCACGCCGTTCACCGCGGCCAGCCCGCCGAAGAATTTGTAGACGTCCCGCCCTTCCAGCAGAGGTTGTTGGCTGTTCATGGATCGTGTGTCCCGAAACTGTGAAGGGTGTGTCACTCCTGGCGGCGGCCGGCCCGGCGCAGGAGCCGCCCCAGGGAGGTGCTGCTGGGGTCCCCCAGGCTGCCCAGGATGCCCTCGGGCAGGAAGAGCACCAGCAGGATCAGGAGGATGCCCAGGGCCATGAGGTGGAAGTTGAGCAGGTTCCCCCAGACCACGTCCTGGAGGAAGTAGATGACCACCGCGCCCAGGGGCGGCCCCCAGACGGTGCCCAGGCCGCCCAGCATGGACATCATCACCATCTCCACTGTGCGCTGCTCGATGAAGACCACGTCCGGGTCGATGTAGGTGTTCTGCCAGGCCCAGAAAGCCCCCACGATGCCGGTGAAGAAGGCGGCGATCATGAAGGCGATGATCTTGTGCATGGTGGTGTTGATGCCCCGCATCTCCGCGCCGATCTCGTCCTCCCGGATGGCGATGAGGGTGTAGCCGAACTCGCTGCGCCGGATCCACCAGATGAGGGCCACCACCAGCCCCATGAGCCCCAGCATGAAGTAATACTCGTTCACCCGGTTGAGCACCGGCGGCAGATCCAGCCCGGTGCCGCCCCCGGTGATGGGCCGCAGGATGCGGATGATCTCCCGCATGGCCACGAAGGTGCCCAGCATGGCGATGGAGAAGTAGGGGCCCTTCAGGCGCAGGGTGGGCAGGCCGATGATCAGGGCGAAGAGGGCGGCGACCAGCCCGGCCAGGGGCAGGGCCTGCCAGAAGCTCAGCTCCGGGGAGAAGGCCAGGGGCACCCGGGTCACCAGGATGCCCATGCTGTAGGCGCCCAGGCCGAAGAAGACCGCGTGGCCGAAGTCCACGTAGCCGGTCATGCCGCCGATGAGGTTCCAGTTAGAGGCCAGGGTGACCAGGACGAAGACCTGGGTGGCGGTGAAGAGGGCGGAGCCGGTGACGCCGGTGTAGGGGTAGATGGCCAGGAGCGCCAGGAGGAGCAGCCAGAGGAGCAGGCCACCCCAGCGGCGGAGCAGGGAGGGGCGTGCGGCTTGGGTCAGTGTGCTCATGGCCTACTCCACCTCCATGGGGCGCAGTCCCCCCAGCAGCCCCTGGGGGCGGACGATGAGGATGACCACCAGCAGGACGAAGCTCACGGCCACGCCCAGGTTGGTGCCGATGCCCGGCACGTAGGTGGCCACCATCAGCTCGGTGACACCCAGGAGCAGCCCGCCCAGCAGGGCCCCGGGGATCCGCCCCAGCCCACCCAGCGCGGTGATGGTGAAGGCTTTCAGGGTGAAGGGTGGGCCCATGAAGGGGAAGATGGCCTGGGTGGGGCTGAGCATGGCCCCGGCCCCGGCGGTCAGGGCGATGCAGATGCCAGCGGTGATGGCGTAGACTTTGTGGATCTCGATGCCCACGATGCGGGCGGCGTCCTTGTTCTGGGCTGCGGCCCGGATGGACTTCCCCAGGCGAGTGTGGTGGAGGAAGGTGTGCAGCAGCCCCATGATCAGCAGCGCCAGGAAGAAGATGATGGTTTTGACGATGGGCATGGTCACGCCGAAGAGCTCGAAGGAGCCGTTGTAGGAGACGGGCACGCTGCGGGGGTCCGCGCTGTAGATCACCTTGTAGAGGTTGGCCAGGCTGATAGAGACGCCGAAGGTGACCAGCAGGGCCATGAGGTGGGGGCGCTCCACCACCCGGTTCAGGAGGATGGTCTGCAGGGCGTAGCCCACCACGAACATGACAGGCAGAATGATGACCAGAGAGGCGAAGGGGTCCAGGCCGAAGGCCCGGAAGAGGGCCCAGGCGGCGTAGGCCCCGATCATGCGGAACTCCCCGTGGGCCAGGTTGATGACCCCCATGACGCCCCAGATGATGGAGAAGCCCAGGACCATCACCGCGTAGAAGCCGCCGAGCAGGAGTCCGCTGGCCAGGGCCTGCAGGAATTGGTCCATGCGATGTCCTTTGATGGTTGCTGGCTGGTGATTCGGGTGACTGGGATCCGGTGGATCGAGTTGGAATGGGTGGCCGGGGCGGGCGCACTGGCCTTGCCGAGAGGCGCGCCCACCCCGGGCCATGGTCAGAGGATGGAATTCAGAGGCCTAGCGCTCGTCCCAGCTGGGCATGGGGTAGATGAGCTCGGCCACTGCGGCCGCTTCCGGGGCCACCACCAGGATGTTGCCGTCCTGGATCTGGATGGCGCCCATGGGCTTGGCCACGTTCTTGCCCGTCTCGTCGAACTTGATGGGGCCGTAGAAGGTGACGATGTCCAGGCTGTGCAGGGCGTCCCGCACCGCGTCCGTGTCCAGGGAGCCGGCCTTCTCGATGGCGATCTGCAGGACCAGGGCCGTGGCCGTGGACTCCGCGGCCTGGTAGGTGGGAGGCTCACCCCACTTGGCCTCGTAGCGCTGGGCGTACTCCTCGGCGGTGCCGAAGTACTCGTCCTTGTAGGCCATGGTCCGCTCCCACTGGGTGGGGCCGATGATGTAGTTGGCGTCCGGGCCCATCTCGGCCACGAACTTGGGGTTGCTGGGCCCCACGGTGATGACCATGCCCTTGGGGCTGAAGTTCAGCTCCTTGGCGGATCGGGTGAAGAGCACTGCATCGTTGAAGTGACCGCCGCCCACGAAGACATCCGGATTCAGGTCCTTGAACTTGGTCATGATGGCGCTCACGTCCGCCACGTCCTTGGGGTAGGTCTCCACGCCCAGGATCTCCAGGCCGTACTCCTTGGCCCACTTCTGGGCGCCCTCGGCCACGCTGGTGGGGAAGGCCGTGTCCTCGTAGGCGATGACCACGGACTTGGCCCCCTTGGCGGCCAGGGCCTCCAGCGCGGACTGGGTGTAGTTGCCCGCGGGGGTGAGGACGGCGAAGAGGTTCTTGAAGCCCCGCTCGAAGAGGCTCTCCGAGGCGCCGTTCCCCTCGATCATGATCTTGTTGTACTTCTCGGAGATGGCGCTGGCGCTCTTGGTCAGGCCGGAGCTGTAGGGGCCCAGGAGGAAGTCCACCTTGTCCTCGGTGATGAGCTTCTCCACCAGGCGGGCGGTGGTGTCCGGGTCACTCTCGTCGTCGTACATGATGAGCTCCACCTTGTAGCGCTCATCGCCTAGCTTGATGCCGCCGTATTCGTCGTTCACCCAGTCCACCCAGAGCTGGTAGCCCTGGCGGGTGTCCTTGCCCTCTCGGGCGAACTTGCCCGTCTCGCTCACGGCTGCGCCCAGGCGGATGACCTTCATGGCTCCTTCCTCGGCCATGGCCTCGCCTGCGGCCTCTTCCTGGGCCGGGGCAGGCTGGGCCTCCTGGGGCACGGGCGGAGCCGGGCAGGCCGCCAGGAGCAGTGACAGGGTCAACAGCACCGAAAGCAACAACACTGTTCTTCGCATCGGTTTTTCCTCCCTTGGAAACTGGAATGCACACGGGTTGGGAACTGGTTTGAAGTGGTCGGGAAACTAGGGATGAATGCTGGACATCGTGCGCGCCCGTGGCCCACATGGGGACCGGATCCGGCCCGTGGGCCTGTCTGCTGCCGGGCGAGGGCGGTCTGGCGGAAAGACAAACGACGCCTGGCGTGGGCAGACGGGATAGATGGATGAAGGTGTCACAGGCAAAGGGAGAGAAGAGCCAGTAGGTCCACTATGGCTAGTGTCTTGCCAAGCGTATTTTGATGGTTTGTAGTAGCCGCTTCAGCGGCAGCACGGCTAAAGCCGTTACTACAAACTTACCCATCATTTCAGGCGTGACAAGGCACTAGGATGCGTTTGGCGGACAAACGGGAACGATGGTCTGCTGGCTCTCGTTGTTTCGGGAAAAGATGGCTCTGTTCGAGGGTGATACAATCATAAACCAAGGGGAAGGCCGTGTCAATTTCAAAATGAAGGTGACATAAGTGCGCGCCGCGGGGGAATTTCACCCCGCCTACCCCTTGGCTGACTCTCTCTGCCTTTGTTATAATGCGGTTGTATCTGCATTTTCTCTGAAGTTTTCTTCCCTCGTCCCTTGTCGCGAGGGCGTGTGCGTCGCATTTGGGGGCCCTGGCGGGACCTTGTAGATCGGTCCTGGGAGATCGGTCCTGGCCCGCGGCCCTCAACATGGAACGCCGCCGTCATCAGGAGTTGCGCCGCTTTGGACATGAGGATCGGCTTTGCCACCTGGACCATGGGCGACACGCCCTTCCGGGAATACGTTCCCCTGTTGGCTCGCATGGGATACCACGGCATCGAGATCGTGGGCGACGACCTGCCCCTCTCCGTGGAGGAGCTCCAGCGTGTCCTGCGGGAAAACGATCTGCGAGTCC
>WGCB01000252.1 GCA_015494005.1 Caldilineaceae bacterium | reverse complement strand
GGGGGACGGAACGGCCCTGGTGCTGGGAGACGGGACTACGTTGGTGCTGGGAGACGGGACCACCTTGGCGTTAGGAGATGGGACCACCCTGGTGCTGGGGGACGGGACCACCCTGCAGGAGGACGGGAACGGGCCGGTGCTTTCCAGCGATGGACAGGTGGTCCTGTACGTGGATCCCTTGACCTTTGTGCCTGGGGAGTACTACAGTCTGCAGGCGGTGACCCGGCTGCCGGCCGTGCCGGGGTGGGTGGCCCAGGTAGGCCAGGCCTACCGGCTGCTGGTGTCACCGGGTGCGCCGGATGCAGCGGGGCAGCCCATCAGTTTCCGCTACCTGGGCCGGGATGTGCCCAATGGCGAGGCAGGGGAGAAGGACCTGGGCATCTACTACTACGATGGGGCTGGGTGGCAGCCGCTGACAACCTTCATCGATGAGGAGCACAACAGCGCTGTGGCCCAGACCCGGGGACCGGGCATCTACGCCCTATTTTCCACCATCCAGGTGCCTTTGCAGGGGCAGGGGTGGAATCTCTTCAACTACGCCGCATCGGTGGCGCTGCCGGTGCAGGAGGCCTTGGCCTCCATCCAGGGCAAGTACAGCACGGTCTACCACTACCAGCCAAACCATCCCGATGGTCCCTGGCTGGTGTTCGACATTGCCATGCCGTACTTTGTGAACTCGTTAAAGCGGTTGGAGCCCAGAAAAGCCTACTGGCTCTACGCCACAGAGCCCATCACCAACGTGCAGCTGCCACCCGGGGCGGCGTCGGTGCAGTCGGTGTTCCTGCCTCCCAGCAGTTACTACGGGGTGGTGCAGGCCACCGCGGACTTCACGCCGGCGCCGGGGATGGAGGTGAGCGCCTGGATAGGGGGCGTGCGTTGTGGCCAGGGTGTAACAGTGGGGGCGAACGGAGCGGTCTGGTACCGGGTGTATGCAGCCTCGGAGGAAGAGACGGCAGGTTGTGGTGCTCCGGGGCGGCGTGTGCGCTTCCAGGTGGGGGGCGTGTGGATGGATGGGGAGGCGCCCTGGGATAACACGCAGGTGCAGAACCTGCCTCTGGGCACATCCTCTCTTAAGGAGCTCTTCCTACCCCTGGTAGAACGCTAACGTAGGGTTCGGCCGCACCGGTTCGCCCTGATAGGGAGCCAGCGAGCGCAGATCCTCCAGCAGAAGCTCGGCCAGATCTCGGGTCTGCTCGCGACGCAATCTCTGGAGATGCCGCTCAGAGTACCCCAGCCAACTCGCGAGCTCTTTGTGCTGGATCTCCTGTCGATAGCGCAAGTGGACGTAATGTTCCAAACGCCACTGGCTGCGTGGGGGCAGCTCGGTGGCTGCCAGGCCACTCTCCGCGTCGATCAAGCTGTCCAAGACTCGACGCAGGGCAACCCCTGGGTGTGCACAGCGGCCACCGTCGTCGTCCATGAGCTCCGGGGGCAGCATCTTGGCTAGAGGGTTACAGGCCAGCTTCGCCTTGGAATGGTAATCTTGAAGGGCTCGTTCCATGTGCGGCACCAGGTCAGCCACGGTAAGCGGGGAACGGTGTCCCGCTTCGGGCATGGTGGCGCGGGGATCCACTGCTTCGGCGTTCGTTTCGTTCGCCGCACAGCCGAAGGGGACGCGCACAGCCACTGTCAGAACCAACTGCTGATGGGCCAACTCGAGCACACACTGAACGACATGCAGGGGCTGGCGCACCGTTAACTGTACGCTTTCCAGGATGTGCTGTGCCTCTTCCAAATCATGTGTCAAAGCGACGCGGACGATCTTTGATGTGGCAGGCAAACCTTCCAAGTTCAGTGCGATCTGGGTCATGATGAGATCTCCGAGACGGTTCGCTGTGGCCTTGGCTGGCATGCTGACGCTCCTTTCTGCCTAGACGTACCGTGGCAAGCAATGGCAAACGATGATGTGCGCAAAGGTGAAACCGAGGTCCTGCGCACCCTACGCTGCCATGGTAGGTCGATCTGGCTCAGAAAAGCGCGCCAAAAGTGCAGTAAAAGTGCAGTTCCTCTATCCTTCGCACGGCAACCGTCGATCCACTTTGCCGAACATTCCTCGGGCTCTTTCAGCCAGGGTTGCACAAACAACCGTTGTTTCGCATCACATAGTTGCCTTCTCCAAGTCCGTCTTTACCCATCGCCATCACTGCCCCACTCCACGTGACCATGGATAACGAATCGTCCAATACACCGCCCATTACACCGAAAGACGTTCGCACAGCCTTACGCAATTGGCGGAAGAGCAAGAACCTGGCTCAAAACCCTTTGACCGATCTGCCCATCGTCAGGCACCGGCGGCAGGAGGCCCGGTATGGCGATACCCCGGAAGGGCGCGCCCAGGCCTTGCGAGACATACTCAATCGGGCCATTCAGGAGCTCAGGGAACAGGCCCAGGAGAACAATGTAGAGGACGACAACTGGCGTTACTATGTGATTGTCACGAAACAATTCATTGAACAGCGAAAGCGGGACGCTGTGGCTGACGAGCTTGTCCTGGCGAAGAGGTGGTACCACACCAAACAGAAAGAGGCGCTGGAAGCCATCGCTCTGAAGCTTCAGGAGTGGAACGAGGTCCACCGAACTTCTCTGGCAAGCGGCGTGCCCCTCCCGACGAGCCCTCCGGATGTCTCCCATTTCGTCGGACGCCGCAACGAGTTACACGAGTTGACAGCCCAACTCCGGGAGCAGCATCTGGCTGTGATCGTGGGGGGGCCAGGTGTAGGAAAGACCGATCTGGCCGCCAAATTGGTCCGCGAAGTAGCCCCTCCTGACCGGATCTTCTGGTATTCATGCCGCCCCGGAGATGGCGTGGACAGCATCCTGTGGGCTCTCGCTGGATTTCTTGCCCATCAAGGCCAGAGGGGACCCTGGCAATCGGTTGCCCAGAAGGGCGGGCAAGGGGGCGAAGGGATGATGCCCTTGAATATGCGTATCGCTTTCACTGTGCAACACTTGGTCGGAGAGGGCTATCTCCTCTGCTTCGATGGTTTTCAAAGTATGGATCAAGATCAAGGAGTGCAACGGCTTCTGGAACAGCTCTACACCTTAGCTTCAGCCCCGAACAAACAGCTGTTGCTGGTGATCACTTCGCGGCGTGTTCCACCGTTTGTTCATCGAGAGGCCACGTATCAAGTGGAAGGGATGGATAAGGGTGACGTGGCAGTGCTGGCCTCCCGGCGGGATGTCACCCTGCGTGGAGAAGAGCTGGACACCCTTTACCAGCGCACGGAAGGTTATCCGCTGTTCCTGGACCTGACCTTGACAGCCCTGCGGCGCGCGCCTCATCCTGAGCTGATCCTGGAACACTTGACCGAGGAAGAAGAGATCGAGCGCTACCTGCTCCAGGAGATCGACCGGAAGTTGACCCCCGAGCAGCGCGCTGTGATGCAAGCCGTGGCCGTGCTCCAGAGCCGGGGCGGTGTGCGAGACCTCATTGAACATGTCCTCGGCGGCGGTGGTATTCGAAACGCACTGCGCGAGCTGAAAACGGATCACCTGTTGCGATCCAGCCTGGAGGATCGAGGGCAGATATACACCCAACACAGCATTGTGCAGGCCTATTTCTACGACAGCATTTCTCTCCAAGATCGCCGACATATGCACTGGCAGGCAGGGCGTTGGTACGAACAGGAAGATGCCAACATCGCACTCGCTGCCTATCACTACATGGAATCTGGAGAACCGCGCCAGGCGGCGGAACTGATCGTGAAAGATGTCTGGGCTGGCATTAACAGAGGAGAGATCCTGTTCCTCAGCCGGTTGCTCGAACGTTTCAGCATCTCCCAGTTGACCCCCTCTTTGTGGG
Organism: Caldilineaceae bacterium; assembly: GCA_015494005.1. Classification (GTDB taxonomy): domain Bacteria; phylum Chloroflexota; class Anaerolineae; order Caldilineales; family Caldilineaceae; genus S144-5. The sequence continues at coordinate 1,673 of WGCB01000252.1, read as the reverse complement.
CCCAGGTGAACATCGCGCGAGGCGTTGTCTTGACAGAGCTTCGCAGAAACCAGGAAGCGAAGAAAGCGTTCGCTACGGCTCTAAAAGCCCTGGAGCGTCTCGAGGATTCCCAACCGACTAGAGAACTTCGGGCAAAGGCATATCGGGGTTTGGCCTACCTGGCCCGGTATGAACCGCAGGAAGCCTTGGTGTGGGTGGAAAAGGGGTTGTCTCAGATAGGTTCTATGGGGAGTCAACAGGAAGCCGACCTGTATATCCAGCGCGCAATTGCCCGGCGAAAGACTGGCGCGGTGGGAGAAGCCAAGGCAGATCTCCGACGCAGCCTGGCCATTCTGCCACCATGGGCTGCCTATCTACGCATGATTGCTTTGAACACGTTGGGGAATATTGAGCTCCAAACAGGAGACCCGAAGGACGCTCAGGAAGCTTACACGGAAGCGTTGGCCCTTGCTGAGGAATTGAACCACGAGGCTACCCGGCTACAGATCCTCAGCAATCTGGCAGCCTATTATCATGTAACGGGAGACTGGAAAACTGCGGCCGAACTTTATCAACAGGCCGTGGATCTAGCCACTCGGTTGGACAGCATGCGGGAAAATGTGCGAGTGTTGCTGAACTATGGTGTCCTTCGACTATGTCAAGGCGATTTTGAGGCGGCCCAGCAAAACCTACTCACCGTCTATTCCTCGGCCAAGGATACGGATCTCCATGAATTGCTCACAAGCAGCGCTGCCTACCTGGCACAATGGCATCTGCTTCAAAAAGAGCTTGATCCAGCCATCAAGTATCTCCAGGAAGCGGAAACAGTCGCCCAGAAACACGGGGTGCACTATCAGATGCCTTTCATCTACACACAGTGGGCACAGGTGGCCTTGGCCCAAGGAGACCCCGATCGGGCATTGGAAAAGGCGCAGAATGCCCTGGACTCGGCACGACAGCAGCAGTTGAAGGAGGAGGAAGGCGTCGCCTTGCGGGTTCTCGGACAAGCGCAGTACGCGAAAGGAGAGGCGAGGGAAGCCCTCGAGAGCCTTGCTGCCAGCTATCACCTGTTGGCAGAGAATCCATTTCCAAAGGCCCGCACCGCCCTCACATGGGCCCAGATTTTGAGAGAGATGGGAGAAAAGGAACGAGCAGCAACTTTGGAACAGGAAGCCCATACCTACCTTCAGCGTCTTGGCTCAACACTGCAGTAATACCTCTGTGCCCCTCCGATTGCTCTTGGATCGCCCGACAACTTCGAACTCACCTCTCAGGAGGCTAACCCATGGACAAACGCACACGCCTGGAAACCATCTTCGCGGGGGAGCGGCCGGACCGGCCGGCGGTGGCCCTCTGGCGGCACTGGCCAGTGGACGATCAGCGGGGCGATGCCCTGGCCCGGGCCACCCTTGAGTTCCAGCAGATCTTCGATTTCGACTTCGTGAAGGTGACCCCCAGCAGCAACTACTGCGTGGCCGGCTACGGCGCGGAGACCCGCTGGGAGGGCAACCTGGAAGGGACCCGGGTCTGGGGTCCCCGCCTGATCCAGGAGCCGGAGGACTGGCTGCGCCTGCGTCCCCTGGACCCCCGCCAGGGCCTGCTGGGTGAGGTCCTCCAGGCGGACCGCCTCATCGGCCAGGCCCTGGGATCCGCCACCCCCTTCATCCCTGTCTCTTATACACATCTGACGCTGC
>WGCB01000251.1 GCA_015494005.1 Caldilineaceae bacterium | reverse complement strand
CCGGCGCACGTAGACCCACTGCTCCACGGCCTCCTCGTCCGTGGAGGGCTCCCACTGCAGATGGACGGCCTTCTCGTCCGGGCTGGCCGCGGCCAGGGTCAGGGTAAGGGGCTCCGTGCTGGCACTGACCGTCCGGGCCGGGGGGATGTACTGGCACCAGGCCCCCAGAGTGGGCGTGGTGTTCGTGTACCACTGGGAAAGGAAGTCATCCCAGCGGCCATCCTGGGCGAAGGCGAAGGGAGTGGTGATGGTCACGGTGACCGTGGGCGCCACGGACCAGGTGGCGGTCAAGGGCGTGGTGGTGGTGTAGAGGCTGGCCCGCCACTGGACAGCCCCCGGCACGCCCCGGCGCAGGGGAGCCAGGATGGTGACCGTGTCCTCGTACTGCCAGACTTCCTGGGGTGCGATCCAGGGGCTCCCCACCTGGAAGGTGCTCTGGACGTTGGCCAGGGCCGCCAGCAGGTCCCCGGCCCGGTCATGGACCCCGTAGGCATCCCCTGGGGGGAAGGCCTGGCGCAGGTTCGTCGCGAAGGAGCCAGCCCCCAGGAGCTCGTCCGGCGGGCCCAGCTCCAGGCGCTGGCGGCCGCACTGGGTGGTGTCCACAAACTGGCTGTTCCTGGCCGCGGTCAGGATGGCCCCGTCCTTCCCCGCCTGGGTGGCCTGGGTCAGCGCATCGCCCAGGGCGCTCACCTGGGTGGCGATGGCCTCGATGTCCGCCCGTTTCAGCCAGAAGATGACGTTGGGATGCTCCTGGTTCAAGGTCCGCTGGTAGAGGCTGATGATGGCCTGGGCCATCTCCTCGGTGGTGGAGGCCGGGGCCAGCTGGGACAGGTAGCGCCCGTAGGCCGCGGTGAGCCAGGCGTAGTTGGGCGAGGCGATGAAGATCCGGGCCGCCTGGCGGACCTGGTAGAGCACGTCCAGGTTGCCCTGGAAGCACTGGTCGAAGAAGAGGAGGTCGAAGGGATCCGCGCCGTTGTTCGTGGCCCCGGCCAGGGCCTGGCCCAGGTCGATGGTGCTCAGGTAGCCCCGGCTGTTCACGTCGCTGGGAGTGAAGTCCAGCTCCTGGGGCAGAGGCGGGATGGTGTTGCCGCTGGCCCGAGCCGCGGAGAGCCCCCCAGCGCTGCCAGGCTTCTCCGGCCACTTCACCTCCGGCGCCAGGCCCACGCCGTGCCCCATGAGGGAGACCATCTCCCGGTCCCCGGGGTAGTTCTGTCGAGCCCAGCTCAGGAACCAGGCCAGCACCTGGGGATCCGACGTGTCCAGCTCGTCCACGCCCCAGGTGTCCGTCACTGCGCTGGTGACCGTGACCAGCCCCCCGGCCATGACCGAGACCCGGGTGTCGTGGTTGCCCCGCCGGTCGCTGAGCATGACCACCGTCAGGTTGGGGTTGATCGCCGTGCCCTGGCGCAACCGGCTTCGAACGCTGGGCACGTACCCCGAGAGGTTGTTGTCCCCGGGGAAGAAGACGGCCAGGGTGATGCTGGAGCCCGGAGACCGGGTCACCGCGATGATCTCCGCGGGGGCGCCCCGCACCTCGGGCAGGCCATCGTGGGCCGGCGTGAAGGCCCGCACCCGCAGGTAGTAGGTGCGGCCCGGCTCCAGGCCATCCACCCGGTAGCTGGAGGCACTCTTGTCGCTGGTGGTCCCGTGGAGCGTGTAGGTCCCGGTGAAGCTGGTGGCCAGGCTGATGCGGTAGCTACCCCCGTCCTGGGTGTAGGAGATGGGCGTCCAGGAGAGCTCCAGGGCGTCGCTGAAGAAGGCGGTGACCTGCAGGTCCCGGACGGGCTGGGTCTGGGTGGCGGCCCAGTCCGGGTCCATGCGATCCAGGCACTGCCGGACCCGGCTCCGGGAGCTCCAGAGGCCGTTGTAGGCCAGGTCCCCGGTGACGCCGGCGTCCGCCAGGCGGCAGATGCTCTTGGAGACGTTGCCCACCAGGTTGTTCCCGGCCAGCTCCAGCCGGCTCACGTGACCGTTGGCGCAGGTCACCCCATACCAGTCGCAGGGGGTGAGGCCGCCGGACAGGTCCAGCCAGTGGGTGTTGGTGATCCAGTTCGGGCCGCCGGTCCTCTGGTAGAGGGCGCCCAAGGCCAGGCACTCCTCCTCGGGGATGGCCGTCACGCCGCTGCAGGAGCTGGCCATGGCAGGGGAACGGGAGATGGCGGAAAGGGTGACGGCGGGCGCGGCGTCGGCTTCCTTGGGCGTCGTAGTTCCCGCCTGGATGTCAGCCTGGGCCGAGGCCTTGGCCATCCCCAGGAGGAGCAAGGCCAGGACGACGCCGGTCAACACCAGCACGAGGACAGGGCCAGACAGACGTCTGGAAGTGGCATACGGGTTCATTTTCTCGGCTCCTCGATCGCATGGATCCTGGAACGCTCGGGCCTGTCGACCCGAGGAGGGCTGGAGGGGTGTGGATTTCCCACGGCAAGGATGGGCACAGCCCCATGGCGCCCATCCCCGAGGCCTGCGGGGGCTTTCCACGGCACCTGGGTTCCTCCCAGGCCAGCCGTTCTCGATCCAGACAACCTAGAGGGCCCAAAGGGGCTGGCCCTGAAAGGCGGCTACCCGGATCGGCTTGTTGCGACTATAATAGCGGAGATACGGTGTGGCTTTCAAGTGACAAATGAGGATTTGCGGCTCAATTCGGCTCAATGGAACTCTCAACACCACCGGCGTCCCCGTCAAGCAGACCAAGGTCTCCCCACCCAACCGGCTCCTCCTCCCTGGCCGGGCTGACGTCCTCTGCCTTCACCCTGCTGGTGAACAGCGCCTTCAAGAACTACCACAGCCTCCTGGCCCTCTCCCGCTCCCCCTTGGCCCAGCGGGAGATGATCGGCGCGGCCCTGGTCTCGGACCAGGTCTCCCCCACCACGGAGGAGCGGGGACGGGCCCTGCGCCTGCTGCTCCAGTGGGCGGTGAACCGGCTGGCCCCTGGCCCGGTCTCCCATCCTCTGGGCGCCTACCGTCCCCTGGACGACCCCACCTGGTGGGATCCCCTCTGGTGGCGCTACAACATCCTGCGCCACCGCTACCTGGAGCCCCTCCACCCGGACGAGTTCGTGGAGGGGGGACGCTTCACCGAGACCCTCATGGCCCGCACGGGCATCCCCAGCCCGGACACCTTCTTCGCCGAGCGCAACCGGGCCATCCGAGAGGTGGCCCAGCACCTGCGCCAGCAGCTCCTCCACGGCGAGGCGGACGACGAGCTCCGCCAGCTGGCCCTGAGACAGGTCACCCGCTCCCTCCAGGCCCAGCCCGCGGCCGGCCACATCCTGGACATCGCCGCCACCATGGAGGATGTCTTCCCCCAGGATCTGCTCCTGAAAATGGCCCAGGAGGAGCGCATCACCCATGCCCAGGCCGGCCTGGAGCACCTGACCCAGCGCCGTCTCCTCCTGGGCAGCGACAGCGGTGAGCTCTGGCTCTCCCCGGTCCTGCGGGAGTACGTCTACGCCCGCCAGTCCCCGGACGCGCTGCGCCGACGCCATCGCCTGGTGGCCCAGCACTGGGAGCAGGCCGGGGAGCCGCTGCGGGCGGCCATCCACTGGCAGCAGGCTCGGCAGTGGCGCCGGGCCGCCACCCTCCTCCAGGCCGCCGCGGAGGAGCTGATCAACGAGCTGCAGATCGACGAGCTCCAGTCGGCCCTGGCCCGCTTCCCCGCCGGATCTCTGCCCCCGGAGCAGTGGCAGGCGGTCCAGATCCTGCTGGCGGATCTCCACGCCCACCAGGGGGAGCAGCAGGAGGCATTGGACGCCTGCCGCCGGGCCCTGAAGGCCACCCAAGATCCCGTGCAGCAGGCCCGGATCTACCGGCGCATGGGCAAGCTCTACGAGAAGCACAACCAGCGCCACGCCCTGGCCTACTACCAGCAGGCCCTGGAGCGCTTCCCCGCCGGCCATCCGGAGACGCTGATCCTGCGCAAGGACCGGGGCTGGCTCCACATCCTGCGCCAGGAATGGACGGAAGCGGAGACGGATCTGACCCAGGCCCTGGAGGAGGCCCCGGTCGAGGAACGGAGCCTGCGGGCGGACATCCTCGACGCCCTGGCCAGCCTCTACCGGCACCAGCGGCGCTACGACCAGGCCCTGGGGCACGCCCAGCGGGCCCTGGCCCTGCGGGAGGAGATCGGGGAAGCCCTGGCCACGGCCAAATCCTTCGGCAACCTGGGCCTCCTCTACCGGGCCATGGGGGACTACGCCCCGGCCATCGCCGCCTACCAGGAGGCCATGGCCACCTACCGACGCCTGGGCAACCGGGAGCTGATGGCCACGGCCCTGCTCAACATCGGCACGGCCCACCACCTGGCGGGCCACCTGGAGAAGGCCCTGGTCAGCTACCGGGAGAGCCTGCACCTCTGCCAGGAGATGGGACTGCCCCTGGCCGAGGCCAAGCTCCACTCCAACCTGGCCGAGGCCCTGGCCCAGCTGGGCAACCAGGCCGGCGCCTGCCGTCACTGGCTGGCCGGATACCAGCTCAGCCGCCATCACGGCTTCGACGACCAGGTGGCCTACTTCCGCCAGCTCCAGGCAGAGATGCCCGTCTTCCAGGGCCTGGCCCCGGAGGAAAAAGCGCCCCCCGCGGCCACGGCAGCCGCGCCGGATCTCCCCCCGTCTGACCTGGATCCCCAGGCGGAGATGGCCCTGGAGCTGGCCCGACGCGGGGGGCGAGTCACGGCCCGGGACCTGATGGAGGCAGCCAAGGTCAGCAAGGCCACGGCCACCCGACGGCTGGCCTGGCTCAGCGAAGCAGGGTTGTTGGAGAAACGAGGAAAGGGGCGAGGAGTTCACTACGTCCTGGCGGGGCGAAGCGGCGGGAAGGCATCCGCGGCGGAGGAGCCCAGGGCAGGGGAGCCGTCCCTGGAGCCACTGCTGGCGCGGCGGGCCTGGCTGGGCCGGGCCTGCAGCGTCACAGCCCTGGGGGTGCTCGCCCCGCCCGACCAGGCGCGCGGTCACTTCCTCTGCCTGGTGCTCCGCTTCCAGGAGCTGCCCGAGCTGGCGGAGTTCCTGGCCCTGGAGCAGCAGCTCACCGCCCTCCTGGGCCTGCCCGTGGACGCGAAGGTGGCCGAGCTCATGGATCCGGAGAGCCTGGCCCAGGTGCGCTGGCTCTGGTGACCGCGCTCCCCTCCTTGCTCCCCGGGTGAGAAGCGAGCCGGGGGAGGGGTGAGGTTACAGCAGGCGCAGGGTCACGATCTGGAAGGGACGGATGGCAAAGTTCACCTGGCCGTCCACCACCTCCAGGGGATGCTGGTCCTCCTCCAGCAGGTTGGTGCGCCAGGCCTGGGCGATGGGGAAGGCGGCCCGCAGGGTGACAGGCCCCCGCTGGCGGCGGCTCTCGTAGAGGCGGACGATGAGCCCCCGGCCATCCTCGGCCCGCTTCACCGTCTCGATGACCACGTTGGGCTGGTCCACGGCCAGGAAGGAGTCGGCCCCCAGGACCGGGTGGACCGTGTCGGCGCCCCCGTTCCCCACCTCGTGCACCCGCAGGGGATCGTTCAGGGCGTAGGCTTCGGCGATGGTCTGCTCGTCCCAGGGGCCGGCGTGGGGCAGCAGGCTGTAGGCGAAGCGGTGCTCGCCCCGGTCCGCCTCCGGGTCGGGCATGGTGGGGCTGCGCAGGAGGCTGATGCGCATGACGTGGCCCTTGATGTCGTGGCCGTACTTGCAGTCGTTGAGCAGGCTGGCGCCGTAGCCCCCCTCGCTCAGGTCCACCCATTTCTGGGCTGCCGTCTCGAACCGGGCCCAATCCCAGCTGGTGTTGCGATGGGTGGGCCGCTCCACGTGACCCCACTGGATCTCGTAGGTGGCCCGGGGCGAGAGGACGTCCACCGGGAAGGCCACCTTCAGCAGGATGTGCCGCTCCTGCCAGTCGATCCAGGTGTCGAAGTCCAGCCGGGGGCTGACGTGGCTCAGGGAGATGCGCTGCACATAGTCGCTGTGGAGGATGCGGCGGCGGATCTCCAGGGTGGCCCGCAGAGGCCCCGCCTCCACCACCTGGATGGAGGAGGCCGGCTCGGCCAGGTACATGGTGTCCTCGTAGAAGATGTCCACATCCCAGGCGTCCCAGTTCAAGGGCCGGTCCACGAAGGCCTGGAACTGGTTGGCCACCTCCCCTTCCGGCAGCACCTCCCGCTGGTTCACCTTGTCGTAGATGCGCGTGATGTCCCCGTGACGGTTCAGCTCCACCCGCAGGAAGGCGTTCTCCAGGCGATCCTCCGCCACGTGCAGCCCCGTCTCCGCGACGGGTGATGGGCCGTCGGCCAGGCGCAGCGAGGTGATGCTGTAGGGTGGCAGCTGGCTCAGGTGCAGCCAGGTCCCTCCCTCCGTGGCCTGGGCCGGGACGGGCGTGCCGTCGGCCAGGACCAGGTGCTTCTGCTCTGGCACGCTCCCCGGCCAGAAGGCCAGGTCCTGGCGGGGGAAGGAAGTGGGGTTGATCGCCAGCAGGTGGGCGGCTCCGCTGTGGGCGGCGATGGCGGCCAGGGCTTCCTGGCAGACCGCCTCCCCCGTCTCCTGGACCGTCTGGTACTGCTCCAGGGACTCCACGTAGACCGGGTGGATGCTGCTGCCCGGGATGATGTCGTGGAACTGGTTCAGGCAGACCACCTCCCAGGCCTTGTTCAGGCGCTCCTGGGGATACTCGTAGTCCGAGTCCAGCTGGCTGGCCAGGGAGGCCAGGAACTCGGCGTCGTGGAGGAGGAACTCGCTCTTGCGGTTGGCCCGCTTGTTCCGGGCCTGGGTGGTGTAGGTGCCCCGGTGCAGCTCCAAGTAGAGCTCCCCGTTCCAGGTGGGCAGGCAGTGGCCGGAGCGCCGCTCCATCTCCTGGAAGAAGTCCCCCACCGAACCCTGGCGCATGCGGGGCAGGCCGGGGAAGTCGGCCATGATCTGAATGTTCTCCAGCATCTCCCGGGTGGGGCCGCCGCCCCCGTCCCCGTAGCCGAAGGCCATGAGCAGCTGCTGCTGGCACTCCTTCTGCTGGAAGTTGGTCCAGGTGCCCAGGTTCTCCTCCGGGGTGGCCCGGGCGTTGTAGGTGCCCACGTAGACCCGGCTCCAGGGATCCGGGGTGGTGCTGAAGTGGGTGAGGACCTGGGTGCCGTCGATCCCCTGCCACCAGAAGCTGTCGTAGGGCATGCGGTTGTACTGGCTCCAGCCGATCTTGATGGTGAAAAAGTACTTCAGCCCGGCTTCCTTGATGAGCTGGGGCAGGGACCAGGCATAGCCGAAGACGTCCGGCAGCCAGAGCACCGGCGACTCCGCGTCCGGGCCGAAATGGCGGCGGAAGAAGGTGCGTCCCAGGAGGAACTGGCGGGCCAGGGACTCGGATCCGCTCAGGTTGCAGTCCGCCTCCACCCACATGCCGCCGATGGGCTCCCAGCGCCCCTCCGCCACCCGTTTCTTGATGGCCTGGAAGAGCTCCGGGTAGTCCTGGCGCACGTAGTCGTAGAGCTGGGGCTGGCTCTGGGTGAAGTGGTAGTCCGGGAACTGCTCCATGTAGCGGAGCACGGTGTGGAAGGTGCGGCCGGCCTTGCGCCGGGTCTGGCCCAGGGTCCAGAGCCAGGCCACGTCGATGTGGGCGTGACCGGTGCCCACCACCTCCACAGGCAGGGCCGGCCCGGCCTGCTGGATGCCCTGCTGCAACAGCCTGTGGGCCTCGGGGGTGCTGGCGTAGAAGTTGGCGTCCCCAGGCTCCCGCAGATCCACCGCCTTGAAGGCTGCGTCCAGGGCGTTCAGGAGCAGGCCCCGGGCCGGATGGCCCTCGTCCAGACTATGGACCGTCCCCACCGCCACCCGGGCCGTCGCCAGGAAGTCTCGGGTGGGCTGGTGGACCTGGACCAGGTAGCAGGGCTCCATGAAGAGCTTCTTCTGGGGGCGCTTCTCCCGGAAGCCCAGCAGGCCTGTCCAGCCGTGGAGGGCCAGGACGTGAGGGGCGTCGTCCCACCAGCGGGGGTCCAGGCGGATCTCCTGGTGGTGGCGGTCGCAGCCGGCGTAGGGCTCCCCGTCCACATAGACCAGGGCCTCCGGGTGGCTGAAGTCCCCAGCCTCGCCCAGGGGCAGGTAGAGGGCCACAGGCTGGTCCGGCGCCCAGTCCAGGGGGATCTGGAACTGGGAACGGAGCACGAAGTTCAGGTAGCCCCGACCCCAGTAGGAGTAGGGCTCAATG
>WGCB01000250.1 GCA_015494005.1 Caldilineaceae bacterium | reverse complement strand
GCTGCGGTCCAGGCTCGAGGGGAGGGCTTCTCCATCGGCGAACACCTACGCCAGGGCTACCACCGGCTGATCAAGGCCATGGTAGGGCTGGAGCGGCCCATCATCGGGGCCATCAACGGGGTGGCGGCCGGGGCCGGCTGCGGCGTGGCCCTGGCCACGGACATCCGCATCGCCTCGGAGAAGGCCAGCTTCGTCCTGGCCTTCAGCCGGGTGGGCCTCATCCCGGACAGCGGCCTGAACTGGTTCCTGCCCCGGATCATCGGCCAGGCTCGGGCCTACCAGCTGGCCGTCACCGCGGAGAAACTGAGCTCCGCCCAGGCCCTGGAGTGGGGGCTGGTCAACCAGGTGGCGCCCGGGGAGGAGTTCCAGGCCACGGTGGCCTCCTGGGCCCAGCGGCTGGCCCAGGGTCCTGGCCTGGCCTACGGCTTGACCAAGCGGGCCATGAACCGGGCCTGGGAGCAGAGCCTGGACCAGGCCCTGGCCTACGAGGCCTACCTCCAGGAGACCGCGGGGCGCAGCCAGGACCACCGGGAGGGCGTGCAGGCCTTCCTGGAGAAGCGGCCGCCCCGCTTCGTGGGAGCGTGAGCATGGAACGCGTGGGCGTGGTGGGGGCCGGCACCATGGGGCGAGGCATCGCCCAGGTCTGCGCCCTGGCTGGCTACCAGGTGGCACTCTACGACGTGAGCCCGGAGTTCCTGGACCAGGCCCTGGTCCAGATCCAGGCCTCCCTGTCCAAAGGGGTGGCCCGGGGCAAGGTGCCCCCGGAGGCCGCGGACCGGGCCCTGGCAGCCCTGATCACCACCACGGAGCTGTCCGTGGTGGCCGCGAGCGACCTGGTCATCGAGGCCGCGCCGGAGGAGCTGGCCCTGAAGCGGGGCATCTTCCAGGACCTGGACGCGCTGGCCCCTGGGCCCACCATCCTGGCCAGCAACACCTCCAGCCTGAGCATCACCACCCTGGCCAGCGCCACCCAGCGTCCGGACCGCTTCCTGGGCCTGCACTTCTTCAACCCGGCCCACATCATGAAGCTGGTGGAGGTGATCCGGGGGGAGTTCACCAGCGACGCCACCCTGGAGGCAGGCCTGGCCTTCGTGCGTCGGCTGGGCAAGACGCCAGTCCTCTGCAAGGACACCCCGGCCTTCATCGTCAACCGGGTGGCCCGGCCCTTCTACGGCGAGGCCCTGCGCCTGCTGGGCGAGGGGGCCGCGGACGTGGCCACCATCGACCGGCTGCTGGAGTCCGTGGGCTTCCGCATGGGGCCCTTCCGCCTCATCGATCTCATCGGCTGCGACGTGAACTTCGCAGTGACCCAGTCCGTCTACGCGGCCTATTTCCAGGAGCCCAAGTACCGACCCCATCCCATCCAGCAGCGCATGGTGGAGAGCGGCCGGCTGGGGCGCAAGACCGGCCAGGGCTTCTACGACTACCGGGAGGGGACCGATGCCTGAGAGCCCACCCTTCGTCGCCCCCATCGACCGGGACTTCATCGCCGACCCCTACCCCCACTATCGGCGCTGGCTCCAAGGCCCCCGGGTCTTCTGGCACCCGGAGTTCTTCGGCGGATCCTGGGTCGTCACCCGGCACGCGGACATCAAGGCCCTGCTCCGGGACCTGGAGAACATCAGCACGGAGAAGACGGGCAGCCTGGTGGACCAGTTCCCGCCGCAGTACCACGACGAGCTGCGGGATGTGGACCACTACCTGGCCCGCTGGCTGGCCTTCATCGATCCGCCCAAGCACGTGGTCCTGCGCAACCTGCTCAAGCCCGGCTTCACCCCCAAGGTGGTGAGCAGCTTCCGCCCCCGAGTGGAGGCCATCACCCACCAGCTCCTGGACCAGGCCCTGGGCTCTGGGAGCGAGGGCGAGATGGACCTGGTGCGGGATTTCGCCTACCAGCTGCCCGTGCGGGTGGTGAGCGCCATGCTGGGCGTGCCAGACGAGGACCACCCCCGCTTCATGCAGCTCATGGATGACCTGGCCATGTTCCTGGGCAACGCCAACCCCACGGTGGAGGCGGCCCGGGCGGCCAAGCAGGCCCTCTACGAGTTGACCGACTATTTCCGAGGGCTGGCGGCCCATCGCCGGGCCAACCCAGGCCAGGACCTCATCTCCATCCTCCTGGCCGCGGAGGACGACGGGCAGGTCCTGAGCGAGGAGGAGCTCTACGCCCAGTGCGTCTTCTTCCTCTTCGCCGGCCACGAGACCACCAGCAACCTCATCGCCAACGCCATGCTCTGTCTGCTGCGCTTCCCGGAGGAGATGGCCCGGCTCCGCTCCGATCCAGGCCTCATCCCCTCCATGGTGGAGGAGGCCCTGCGCTACGAGGGGCCCATGCAGTACACCTTCCGCCTGGCTCGGCGGGATTTCCAGCTCTTCGGCCAGCCGGTGAAGCAGGGGGACGTGCTGGTGGTGGTCTTCGGCGCGGGGAACCGGGACCCGGCCGTCTTCCCGGACCCGGACCGGTTCGACATCGCCCGCCAGCCCAACCCCCACCTGACCTTCGGCTATGGCCTGCAGCACTGCCTGGGGGCCGGGGTGGCCCGCATGGAGGCCCAGGTGGCCTACCAGGCCCTGCTGGAGCGGCTGGACCGGATCGAGCTGGTGGAGGCCGAGCCCCAGTGGCACGACGTCTACCGCTTCCGGGGGCTGCGCCGGCTGCCCATCCGCTACGTGAGGAGGCAGTGAGGGTGGATCGTCACCGGCCCGGCCTCGAGGGTCCGGGGGATCGCCAGGCCGCCATCGCCCGGCACATCCGCCAGGACGCCTACGCCGCTTTCCTGGGGGCCCAGGTGGACGCCATCCAGCCGGGCTACAGCCGGGTGACCCTGACCGTCGCCCCGGAGATGCTCAACTTCCACGGCGCGGCCCACGGTGGCCTGCTCTTCAGCCTGGCGGACATCGCCTTCGCCGCGGCCAGCAACGCCCGGGGCCAGATGGCCGTGGCCCTGCAGGTGAGCACCAGCTTCCTGCGGCCGGCCCAGGCCGGGGATCGGCTGGTGGCCGAGTGCCAGGAGCAGGACCTCAACGGCCCCATCGGCCTCTACCAGATCACCGTGCGCCGGGCCTCCGGCGAGCTGATCCTCCAGAGCCAGGCCACGGTCTATCGCAAGCGGGAGTGGTTCGTGCCCCCGCAGGCGTGACCGAAACGCCGTCATCCAGGTGATTCCTGTTTTCGTGCTCACATCCCCAGTTGTTCGACCGTTGGTGCTTCACATTCACACACCAGGAGGAGATCCCATGCGACGATTCGTGCTACTCGTGTCAACCCTGCTGATCCTGGCCCTGGCCTTGACCGCCTGTGCCCAGCAGCCCGCCGCCCCTGCGGAGGAACCGGCCCAGGAGGCCCCGGCCGCGGAGGAGGCCCAGCCCGCCCAGGAGGAAGCCGCCCCGGCCCAGGAAGCGGCAGCCGAAGAAGCCGGCGGCACACCCTACAAGATCGGCGTGGTGGTGGCGGCCACCGGCGGCGCCTCTAGCCTGGGCGTGCAGGAGCGGGAGACCGCGGAGATGGTGGCCCAGCAGCTGGCCGACGCCGGGGGCGTCACCGGCCCGGACGGGGTGACCCATCCCGTGGAGGTGGTGATCATGGACAGCGAGTCCAACCCGGACACCGCGGCCGCGGCCATCAACCGGCTGATCAACGAGGACCAGGTGGATGCGGTCCTGGGCGGCAGCACCAGCGGCAATTCCCTGGCCATGGTGCCCATCGCTACGGAGAACGAGACGGTCCTGGTCTCCATGGGCTCGGCCGGCGTCATCATCCGGGACCCGGAGACCGGCGAGACCCGGAAGTGGATCTTCAAGACGCCCCACGTGAACTCCCAGGTGGCCCAGTGGCACAAGGACTACCTGAAGGCCATCGGCGTGAGCAAGGTCTGTTACCTCTACGAGAACACCGGCTACGGCCAGGACGTGCTGCGCAACGGCCAGGCCATCATGGAGGAAGCGGGCATCGAGGTGGTCTTCGCGGACGCCTTCGAGCGCTCGGACACCGAGTTCCCCCAGATGACCTCGGTGGAGGGCTCCGGCTGCGAGGCGGTCGTCATCGGCTCCCTCATGCCCGGCGCGGTGAACGCCATGGCCGCCCTCCAGGACTACATGCCCGACGTGCCTGTGCTCCACAGCGGCGGCATCTGCAACGAGGCCTTCCTGACCCTGGAGCCGGACGTGGTGGAGGGGGCCATCGCCACCTGCCCCAAGCTGCTGGTGGCGGATCAGCTGCCCGAGTCGGATCCCCAGTACGACGTGATCCACCAGTTCATGGCCGACTACGAGGCCTTCACCGGCAAGAAGGCGGACAGCTTCGCCGACCACGCCTGGGACGGCCTGCAGTGGCTGATCATCGGCATGGAGAACCTGCCCGATGGCCTCGCCCTGGCCGAGCGCCGGGCCATGATCCGGGACAACCTGGAGACCTACGTCAAGGAGTGGCCGGGCACCGGGGGCATCTTCACCCTGGAGCCGGATGACCACCTGGGCGTCAAGGACTACACCACCGCCCTGACCCTGGTCCGGGTGGAGGATGGCGCCTTCAAGTTCTATCCCCAGGAGGCCTGGGGCCAGTAGCGGGCTGCGCGTGAGCTTCCGGGGAGCTACGTAGCTCCCCGGAAGCTCACCCCATCTCGTGCGTGGAGCTTCCATGAAATCACTCGTCGTCGCTCGATCCCGGCAGATCCTGTCCGTCCTGCTGCTCCTGGCCCTGGCCGGTCTGGTGGTCTGGCTGGGGAGCCAGAAGAACTTCGGTCCCCGGCAGTACGCCCAGCTGGCCGTGGACGGGGTGCGGGCCGGCACCATCTACGCGCTCATCGCCCTGGGGCTGGTCACCATCTACAACGTGACCGAGGTGATCAACTTCGCCCAGGGGGCCTTCGTCATGCTGGGGGCCATGGTCACCGCGGACCTCTTCGCCCAGGCCACCCTGCCCTTCTCGCCCGGGCTGAACCTGCTGACCGCGGCCCTGCTGGCCACCCTGGTAACCACCCTGGTGGGCCTGGTGATGGAGCGGCTGGTCATCTACCCGGTGCGCAACGCCTCGCCCATGACCCTGATCATCATCACCGTGGGGGTCTACATCGTGCTCCAGGGGATCGCCCTGATTGTCTGGGGCACGGGCGCCCTGAAGATCCCGGCCTTCGCCACCTTCCTCACCGGCGGCCGGCGGGACGCGGTCTTCCGCCCCCTGGGCATCATCCTCAAGGCCCAGAGCTTCTGGATCTGGGGGACCACGGCCCTGGTCATGGGCCTGCTCTACTGGTTCTTCAACCGGACCATCCAGGGCAAGGCCTTCCAGGCCGCGGCGGTGAACCGCACGGCCGCCCGGCTCATGGGCATCAAGCCCAACCGCATGTCCCTCTTCGCCTTCGGCGTGGCCGCGGCCCTGGGCGCCATCGCAGGCATCGTCCTGGGCCCCGTCACCTCCCCCACCTACGACATGGGGCTGAAGCTGGGGCTGAAGGGCTTCGTGGCAGCCATCATGGGCGGGCTGGTCAACGCGCCGGCCGCGGTCCTGGGCGGGGTGCTCCTGGGCGTGGTGGAGAACCTGGCCGCGGGGGTCACCAAGGCGGGGCTGAAGGATGTTTTCGCCTTCGTCATCCTCATCCTGGTGCTCCTCTACCGGCCCCAGGGACTGCTCTCCCAGGCCAAAGAGACGGAGAAGGTGTGATGGCTCGCTTCCTTTCCTTCGTCACCGCCCACCGCAACCACCTGGGGGTCGCCCTGCTGGCCTTGTTCGTCCTCTTCGCCGGCTGGTTCGAGATCACCCAGCCCGACGGCTTCTCCAGCCTGACCGGGGGCATCATCACCTTCGACACCCTGGTGCGGGTGGGCATCCTCACCATCGTGGTGGTGGGGCTGAACCTGCTCATGGGCTACACCGGCCAGGCCTCCCTGGGACACGCCGCCTTCTACGGGATGGGGGCCTATTTCTCCGCCATCCTGACCGCCCGGGCCTCGGTCCTGGGCATCCCGGCGACCGTGGCCCAGTCCTGGTGGTGGCCCTGGCTGCTCATCCCTCTGGGCATGGCCCTCACCGGCGGCTTCGCCTACCTGGTGGGCCGGCCCATCCTGCGGCTGAAGGGGCACTATCTGGCCATGGCCACCCTGGGCCTGGGCATCGTCATCGTCATCCTCTTCCGGGAGAATTTCGGCGTGGATGCCAATGTCCTCAGCCTCACCGGCGGCTCGGACGGCATCCCGGGCATTCCTCGCCTGCGGGTGGGCAGCTTCGAGCTCTGGCCGGTCACCCGCTACTATTTCCTGGTCTGGGGGGTGGCCATCCTGACCATCCT
>WGCB01000249.1 GCA_015494005.1 Caldilineaceae bacterium | reverse complement strand
GCTCGGGAGCGGGGCGCTCAGCTCCTGGATGGGCTGCGGGAGCTCCAGGCGGAGCACCCGGCCATCGGCGACGTGCGGGGGCTGGGGCTCATGGTGGGCTGCGAGTTCACCGGCCCCGACGGCAAGCCGGATTCGGAGACGGCTTCCCGGGTCCTCAAGGCCAGCCTGAAGCGCAACCTGCTCCTCCTCACCTGCGGCAGCTACAACAACGTGGTCCGCTGGATCCCGCCCCTGGTGGTCACGCGGGAACAGATCGACGAAGGGCTGGCCCTCTTCAACCAGGCCCTGGCCGAGGGCGTGGCCGGCTGACCGGCAGCAGGTAGGGGTGATAGGATGACCAGTTGATGGCGCCTACTCCCTGAACCCAATCCACCAATCCACCAATCCTCAATCTTGGACCTTGGACTTTCCCGCCCATGAAACCCATCCGCATCGCCCTTGTCCAGACCCACTGGCCCGGCAGCCGGGACGAGATCGCCCGGGTCTACCAGGAGCTGGTGGCCCAGGCGGCCAGCCAGGGCGCGCAGCTGATCTGCCTGCAGGAGTTCAGCCTCTCCCCCTACTTCGCCAGCGTGGTGGATCCAGCCAACTTCCAGTGGGCCGAGCCCCTGGAGGGCGGCCCGTCGGACCAGTTCTTCTCCCGCCTGGCCCAGGAGCACGGGATCTTCCTGGCTGGCAGCCTCTTCGAGCGCACGCCCGAGGGCCGCACCTTCGACACCGCCACCCTCCACGGCCCGGACGGTCGACTGGTGGGCTTCACCCGCAAGGTGCACATCCCCCAGGGAGAAGGCTACCACGAGGACCGCTACTTCCAGGGCGCGGATCAGTTCCCGGTCCACGACATCGGGGCGGTGAAGCTGGCCCTGCCCACCTGCTACGACCAGTGGTTCCCGGAGCTCTCCCGCATCTACGCGCTGAAGAGGGCGGAGCTCATCTTCTACCCCACGGCCATCGGCTCCGAGCCCACCGCGCCGGAGGTGGACACCCAGGAGGCCTGGCAGACGGTCATGCGGGGGCAGGCCATCGCCAACGGCCTCTTCATCGCCGCGGCCAACCGCACGGGCCAGGAAGGGGTGACCTTCTACGGCAGTAGTTTCGTCTGCGATCCCATGGGGCGGATCCTGGCCCAGGCCAGCCGGGACCGCACAGAGGTGATCCTGGCCGACCTGGATCCCGGCGTCTTCTACGAATGGCGGCGGCTCTTTCCCCTCCTCCGCCAGCGCCGGCCCGAGGTCTACGGCCCTTTGACGGAACCGATGTCCTGACGAACATTCGTCCCCGGAATTTCCCCCTGAAATTTTTCCCCTGAAGGCCCAGCACTGGATTCCACGCGGCTCACATGTCAAGGAGGCAGGATGAACGCCCAAGAGATTTTGGAGAAACAGCGCAAGCACCTCTGGCCCAATCAGCTGCTCTACTACACGGATCCCTTGCCCCTGGAGCGGGGGGAGGGGCTCTACGTCTGGGATGTGGAGGGCAACAGGTACCTGGACTTCTTCGCCGGCATCCTCACCACCAGCGTGGGCCACAACAACCCCCGGGTGAACCAGCGCATCCACGAGCAGGTGGACAAGCTCCTCCACACCTCCACCCTCTACCCCCATGCCAACCAGGTGCTCCTGGGGGAGAGGTTGGCGGAGATCACCCCCGGGGAGCTGAACACCTTCTACTTCGGCACCTCGGGCACGGATGCGGACGAGACCGCGGTGATGCTGGCCCGGGTCCACACTGGCCACCAGGAGGTGATCGCCCTGCGTCACGGCTACAGCGGCAAATCGCCCATGGCCATGGCCCTCACCGGCCAGGCCCCCTGGCGCATGGGTGGGGACACGGTGGTGGGCATCAAGCACGCCATCAACCCCTACTGCTACCGCTGCCCCCTGAAGATGACCTACCCGGAGTGCGGCGTGGCCTGCGCGGAGGACGTGGAGGACGTGATCCGCACCACCACCTCCGGCCGCATCGCCGCCTTCCTGGCCGAGCCTATCCAGGGGGTGGGGGGATTCATCACCCCGCCACCGGAGTACTTCGCTCGGGTCCAGGAGATCGTCCACCGCTACGGGGGGCTGCTCATCATCGACGAGGTGCAGACCGGCTTCGGGCGCACGGGCGAGTACTGGTTCGCCATCCAGCGCTCCGGCGTGGTCCCGGACGTGATGACCATGGCCAAGGGCATCGCCAACGGCCTGCCCCTCTCGGCCACGGCCACCACCCCGGAGATCGCCCAGAGCATGGTGGGCGCCGGGCTGACCATCAGCACCTTCGGCGGCAATCCTGTCTCCACGGCCGCGGCTCTGGGCACCCTGGAGGCCATGCACGAGGAGGCCCATCCCCAGCACGTGGCCGAGGTGGGAGCCCATCTGCGGGCGGGGCTGGAGCGGCTCCAGGAGAAGTACCCCCTCATCGGGGATGTACGGGGCTACGGCCTGATGCAGGGGGTGGAGATGGTCACGGACCGGGAGAGCAAGGAGCCGGCGGTGAAGCAGGTGGGCGCGCTCTTCGAGATCACCAAGCAGGCCGGGCTGCTCATCGGCAAGGGCGGGCTCTACGGCAACACCCTGCGCATCGCGCCGCCCCTCACTGCCACCAAGGAGCACGTGGAGGAGGCCCTGGAGAAGCTGGACTACGCCTTCGCCCAGGTGCAGGAGATGAGTTTCTAGGGCAACAGGTGGGGGCAACGCGGTTCACATCCCGGGAGCCAGCCGCTTCCGGGATGTTTTTTGCTCGGCCAGGGG
>WGCB01000248.1 GCA_015494005.1 Caldilineaceae bacterium | reverse complement strand
GGTGAAGGGCGTGGCGAAGAGGCGCTGGCGTCCACCCGTGGCCAGGTCCAGGCGGGCCGTCTCCAGGGCGAAGCCCAGGGCCGGCCAGCGGGCCAGCTCCAGCTCCCCGGCCACTTCCTCTGGGGAGCGTCCCTGGTTCAGGGCCGTGCAGAGCCGCTCCAGCATCTGGGGCAGCTCTGCACGGTGATCCGGGCTCAGGCCAGGGACCGGCGCGCACTCGCCCCAGCCCGTGGCCCCGTTTTCGTCCTCCAGGCGCAGGAAGAAGGTCTCCCGCTGGCGCAGGACGCCCCGGGAGGTCCCCGCGGGCTGGCGGAAGTGGAGGGTGTAGGGGTGCCAGGATGCGCGGATCATGGGCGTGCAAGGCGGCGGGCGCCGGCCATCCTTAGGGGAACTTCGGGAACTTGGAGAAGTCCGGCTTGCGCTTCTCGATGAAGGCGTTCTTGCCCTCCTGGGCCTCCTCGGAGAGGTAGTAGAGCAGGGTGGCGTTCCCGGCCAGCTCCTGGATGCCGGCCTGGCCGTCCAGCTCCGCGTTGAAGGAGGATTTGAGCAGGCGGATGGCCAGGGGGCTGTGCTCCATGATGCGCTTGGCCCAGGCCACGGTGGTCCCCTCCAACTCCTCCAAGGGCACCACCTTGTTGACCAGCCCCATCTCCCGGGCCTCGTAGGCGTCGTACTGCTCGCACAGGTACCAGATCTCCCGAGCCTTCTTCTGCCCCACGATCCGGGCCAGGTAGGAGGCGCCGAAGCCGCCGTCGAAGCTGCCCACCTTGGGCCCGGTCTGGCCGAAGCGAGCGTTCTCCGCGGCGATGGTCAGGTCGCAGACCACGTGGAGGACGTGTCCGCCGCCGATGGCCCAGCCCGCCACCATGGCGATCACGGGCTTGGGGCAGGAACGGATCAGCTTCTGCAGGTCCAACACATTCAGCCGAGGCACCTTGTCCTGGCCCACGTAGCCGCCCACGCCGCGCACCCGCTGATCCCCGCCGCTGCAGAACGCCTTGCCCCCTTCCCCGGTGAGGATGATCACGCCGATGTCCGGGTTCTCCCGGGAGAGGATCATGGCGTCGATCATCTCCTGCACCGTGAGCGGGGTGAAGGCGTTGTGGACGTGGGGCCGGTTGATGCTGATCTTGGCCACGCCGTCGTGGAACTGGTAGAGGATCTCCTGGTACTCCTTCAGCGTGGTCCATTCGATGGGTTCTCGGATGGGTTCGATCATGGTTCGCGCTCCAAAAACTGGGTGATTGAGTGGTCTCCTGCGCGGCTCAGGGCCGGGTGAGCCCCTGCAGCCGCTCCTTGAACTGGGTGTAGACCTGGGTGTTGACCTCCCGGTCCGTCTCGATCTCCAGGATGCGAGGCCGGTCGCTCTCCTGGAAGAAGGCGGGGAGGCGCTCGGCCAGCTCCTGGCCGCTGCGGCAGTGGACGTACTCGCAGCCGTGGTCCGCGGCGGTGCGCCGGGCGGTCAGCGGCTGGGGGGTGACGAAGTAGCGTTCCCGCTCCTCCGGCGCCAGCTGGCCTGGCCCGGGGATCATGGTGAAGATGCCGCCGCCGTGGTTGTTGAGCAGGACGATGCGCAGGTTGGCTGGCAGGTGATGGTGCCAGAGCCCGTTGCGATCGTAGAAGAAAGCCAGGTCCCCCACCAGCAGCGTGACCAGCCTGCCCGTCCCCTGGAGGGCCAGGGCCGCGCCCACCGCGGTGCTCACCGTGCCGTCGATGCCGCTCACGCCCCGGTTGGCGTCCACCCGATGGAAGGCCATGCCCGGCAGCCGGCCCACCAGGTTGGCGTAGCGGACGGGCATGCTGTTGCCCAGCTGCAGGTGACTTCCCCGGGGCAGGGCCTGGAGCACCCGCTGCACGGCCTGGAACTCACCGAAGGGGGCCGCCTCCAGGAAGTCCTGGGTGCGGGCCCGGACCTCCGCCTGCAGCCGCCACCAGGTGGGGCCGTAGCCGGGATCGTCCTGGGCTTCCTCCAGGGCGGCCACCCGCTCGGCCAGCTCCCGGAGGAAGGCCGCCGGGGCCATGCGCACCACCTGGGTCAGGGCCTGGAAGGTGTCCGGCGCGTCTCCCCAGGGCTGCACGTGCCAGTGGGCCCCCGGGCGCTGCTCCCGCAGGAAGAGCTTCAGGCTCTTGGAGACCAGAGGCCCGCCCCAGGTGATGAGCAGGTCCGGGGCCAGGGCCGAGCGGGTGGCCGAAGACCGGTCCGTGAGGATGGCGTCTCCCTGCTGGATGGCCGGGCCCTCCGCCCCCGCCTCGGGGAAGAGATTGGCCACCAGGTCCCCAGCCACGGCCACGCCCGGCCTCCGGGACAGGGCCTCCAGGGCCGGGAGCAGGCCAGGGTCCGGAGGCTGCTGCCCGGCCAGCAGGAGCTTGCGCCGGGCCCCCTGCCAGGCCGCCAGGAGCTCCTGCCAGGCCGCCTCCCCCAGCATGGGCTGCCCGGTCCGCTCCTGGATCTGCTTCACCTCCTGGAAGCGGCTGGGCTCGCCAGGCTCCGGGTAGAGGGGCTCCCGCAGGGGCACGTTCACCTGGACCGGGCCAGGGAGGGGGTGCCGGCTGCGGTTGATGGCCTGGGAGAGGGTCCGGGCCAGCTCCCAGGCCGCGTCCGGGTGGCTGGCGTCCACGGGCAGCTGGAAGCTCCCCCGCACGTGGGGTTCGTACAGTCCACGCTGGTGGATGGTCTGGTTGTCCTGCTGGTCGATCCACTCTGGCGGCCGGTCCGCGGTGAAGAGGAGCAGGGGCACGCCCTGGTAGAAGGCCTCGGCCACGGCCGGGGCGTAGTTCAGGGCCGCGGTGCCGGAGGTGCAGACCAGGACCGTGGGGCGGCCGGTCTGCTGGGCCAGGCCCAGGGCCAGGTAGGCCGCGCTGCGCTCGTCGAAGACCACCCGGCAGCGCAGGCCCGGATGGCGGGCGAAGGCCACGGTCAAGGGCGCGGAGCGGGAGCCGGGGGAGAGGATCGCATCCTGCACGCCGTGCTGGGCGCAGATGTGGGGGATGTTGG
>WGCB01000247.1 GCA_015494005.1 Caldilineaceae bacterium | reverse complement strand
GCCTGGGCCAGAGCGCCCAGCTCGTCCGCCATCTGCGCCGGGACCTGCTGCTCGAAGTCGCCTTGGGCGATGGCCAGGGCCGCCTGTTCCAGCTCCTGGACCGGGTGGGCCAGATGGCGGCCGATCCAGATGCCCAGCATGGTCACCAGCAGGAGGGCCACCAGCCCGGTTCCGGCCAGCTGGAAGAGCAGGCGGCGGATGTTGGCGTGGATGGCCTGCATGGGACGAGAGAGCTGGACAATGCCCAGGATCTGGCTGCCCTGCTGGATGGGCGCGGCCACGTAGAGGGTGGTCTGGCCGGTGAAGGGATCTGTGCGGATGTCGTGTTGCTCCTCTCCCTGCAGGGCCGTCTGCACCTCGATCTGGTGGAGCTGGTTGGGCACCTGGTAGAAGGGGTAGACGCTGTCGGCCACTACATGGCCTCGGGGATCCATGATGGTGACCCGGGCGCCGATGTCTGTGGCGTAGACGGCAGCGATCTGCTGCAGGCGCTCGGCCACCTGGTTGGTGGCGGCCAAGGCGTTGGCCGAGAGGGGCTTGTACTCGAGGATCTCTTCCTCGGACCCGGCTTCCTGGTGCTCCAGCTCCCAGGCGGCGTAGGCCTCGAACTCCGCGGCGTAGCCATTCAGCGGATCCTCTAGGGCATTGGCCGCCAGGAAGGCGTCCAGCTCCAGGTTGTGCTCCGCCTCCTCGATCTGGGCCCGGTAGACCACCTGGCCGATGCGCACCAGGAGCAGGGCCAGCACGACGAGGAAGACCGCGCCGTAGGTGAAGGCGATGCGGCTGCCCAGGCTGCGCTGCCAGGGCCAGCGGGCGGCCGGGCGACGGGGTTGGCGTGGGGTCGGCTTGGTGTGACGGGTTTGTGCGTTCATTGGGCGCCCAACTTGTCTGATAACGCGTTGTCCGACAATATGCTGTCTGGCAGTGTGCTGTCTGGCAATGTGTTGTCGGACAACATGCTGGCTCTGCTCCGGGCAGGGCTCACTCCTCTTCCAGTTCGTCGGCCGAGACCAGGCGATAGCCCACGCCTCGCACCGTTCGGATCAGCTGAGGACGGCTGGGGTCCTCCTCCAGCTTCTCCCGCAGCCAGCGGATGTGGACGTCCAGGGTGCGGGGATCGCCCACCCACTTCTCACCCCACACTTTGTCTAGCAGGTCCCCTCGTTTCATCACCGCGCCGTTTGCCTCTAGCAGAGCCAGGAGCAGGTCATATTCCCGATGGGAGAGGGTCACAGGCTGGCCCTGCCGGCTGACCAGGTGGCGCTCCGGATCGATGGTCAGGGGCCCCAGCGTCACAGGCTGCTTCCGGCCCGATGAGCGCTGGTTGTCCAGCTCGACCCGGCGCAGGTTGGCTCGGATCCGAGCCAGCAGCTCCCGGAAGCTGAAGGGCTTGACCACGTAGTCGTCCGCGCCTAGCTCCAGCCCCAGAACCCGGTCCATCTCCTCCCCCCGAGCGGTGAGCATGAGGATGGGCGTGGTGTTTTTCTCCTGCCGCAGGATCCGGCAGACCTCCCAGCCCTGCAGTTTCGGCATCATGATGTCCAGCAGGATCAGATGGGGCGCCGCGGTGCGGGCCAGCTCCAGGGCTTCCTGGCCATCGTAGGCCTTCAGGACCGTGAAGCCCTCCTTTTCCAGCTGGTAGCTCAGTGCGTCCACGATCATGGGATCGTCGTCCGCCAGTAGAATGCGTGGATCGGTCATGGCTCTGTCTGGCTTCTCTCCTGTCGGGTCTCTCCCCTTGAGTCCACCTCTCCTGGCCTGGCGTGGAGGGCCGAGCCGGGGCGGTGGCAGGCTCTATTTTACCATGGAATGTTTCTGTTTCGGTAGCGTCGGTCGCGAGCCCCGCCTGGCGCCGCTCCTCTATTGTCCGCGAATCCGAGGAGTGGGAATGAAAAACAGATTGGAATTGGGTTAAGAACCGGTTAAGAGGTGGCTTCGGTGGCTGGATCGGGTATCAAAACCCGGGGCTGGGCGCACTGTTGGAATAGAGGAAGCCGGCGCGCCAGTGCGTCCGGCGGGCGGACGGGACCGTGTTAAACTGGTCTTAACCGGTTGATCCCCAGGATTTAACCCGCCGCCGACTCTGACAGGTTAGACTTGATTTGTGTAGCCGTGCCGGGACGCTGGTCGCTTAGATATCTTGCAGGACCGACCTGCGTTTGTCTGTCGCACGTTTTTCGCACCCTGACTTGCATCCTGACTTGGAGGAACCCCAATGCAAACCCACCCAATGCAAACCCAACCGAGACACAACACCCTGCGCACCTTGCCGGCCCCGGTGATCCTGCTGATGGCCCTGGTGCTCAGCCTGGGGACGGTGGCCCTGGCCCGGAGCCAGGTCTATGCCAGCGCCGCCCCAGCCGGGGAGGCATCCCTGGGCAGGCCGGATCCCACCTCGATCCAGGCCACCATCCAGTCCACCGATGACGACGGGGAAGACGAGGGCGACAAGAAAGATCACGATTCCGACCGGGACCAGGACCATGACTCCGATCACGACTCGGATCGGGATCGGGATCACGACTCGGACCAGGCGCGGAACGATGACAGTCACCGAAGCGATGACAGCTCCGGGGATCGGGACCGCAGCCACGACTCCGACCGGGACCATGACTCCGATTCCGATCGGGATCATGATTCGGATCACGACACAGACCACAACTCGAGCCAGGGCTCGAATCACGACACAGACCACGATACGGACCACGACTCGGATCACAACTCGGGCCAGGGCTCGAATCACGACACAGACCATGACACGGACCACGACTCGGATCACAACTCGGGCCATGACTCGGACCAGGGCTCGAATCACGACTCGAACCATGACACAGACCACGACACGGACCGAGGGCGGGACCGGAACGGCCGGAGCGACGACAGCCGCCGGAGCCGGGAGGAGCGCCTTGGGGGTGGCAGCCGCATCCGCACCCTCTCCCTGCGAGGACGGGTGATCTTCCGCCCCGCCAACCGCTACGGCCTCTGGCTGATCGGCGGCGTGCCCTTCCTGGCGGACGGGACGACCCGCTTCGAGCGCGTCGTGGACCTACGGCCCGGGCGCACCGTGGAGGTGAAGTTCTACATCGATGGCCAAGGCCTCTACCGGGCCGTGAAGATCGAGGGTCGCTAGCAAACCAAATCCCTCGACACCGATGGCAGTGACTCGAAGTGACAGAAATCGAAGTGACAGGAATCGAAGTGATGACCGCAACGTTCATGGAGGTATGGAGATGATGGGTACACGGTTGATGGGTACACGAGGTGTGGAGAGACGGACAGTGCCTCTGGCGCTGGTGGCGATGTTCCTTGGGCTGGTCCTTTCCCTGCTTTCCGGCTGGGTGGGAGCCCAGGCCGGGCCGCTGAGTTCTGGCGGGGATGACTGGCCGGAATGGCGCGGTGTGGTGGAGTCCATGCCCAGCGGCGGCCTCACCGGGACCTGGGTGGTGGCCGGGCGGACGTTCCAGGCGGACAGCGGCACCCAGTTCGAGCAGAGCCACGGCTCCTTCCAGGTGGGCGCCTGTGTGGAGGTCAAGTACCAGACCACCAGCGGATCCTACCGGGCTGTGAAGATGGAGACGAAGGAGAGCAGCGACTGTGGCAACTCGGGTGGTGGCGGCGGTGGTAGCCACGAGAACAAGGCCTACGGCACCATCGACAGCATGCCCAGCGGCGGCCTCACTGGGACCTGGGTCATCGGCGGCGTCACCTACACCGCGGACGCCAGCACCTACTTCGAACAGGAACACGGAGGCTTTGCCGTGGGCCGCTGCGTGGAGGTGGAGTTCACCCCCGGGACGCCCAACCAGGCCGTGAAGATCGGGACCGAGAGCGCCTACAAGTGCTCCGGCTCCGGCGGCGGTGGTGGCGGCAACCATCCCCAGGGCGAGCTGTACGGGGTCATCGAGTCCATGCCCAGCGGCGGCCTCATCGGCGCCTGGACCATCGGCGGCATGGAGTTCATGACGGACAGCAGCACCCAGTTCGAGCAGGAGCATGGCTCCTTCGCCCCGGGTGTGCTGGTGGAGGTGAAGTTCTACACCGACAGCAACAACGTGAACCACGCCATCAAGATCGAGAGCAAGTACGCCACGGACCATCACGGCGACGATGACGATGGCAACGGCTCCTACGAGGGCCACGAAGGCCACGCCTACGGCCTGGTGGAGGCCATGCCAGCCAGCGGACGCATGGGCGCCTGGACCATCGGCGGCATCCAGTACCA
Organism: Caldilineaceae bacterium; assembly: GCA_015494005.1. GTDB lineage: Bacteria > Chloroflexota > Anaerolineae > Caldilineales > Caldilineaceae > S144-5. Next base: position 1,046 of record WGCB01000247.1, on the reverse strand, counting down.
GGCCGACAGCGGCACCCGCTTCGAGGAGGAGCATGGCCAGCTGACCGTGGGCAGCCGGGTCAAGGTGAAGTACTACCTGGACGCCAACAACAACCGGGTCGCGCTCAAGATCGAGACCACCAACGAGACCGGCGGCTCCACGGATCCCAGCCACTACAAGCTCTACGGCTTCGTGGAGGCCATGCCGGCTGGGGGCTTCAACGGCCAGTGGACCATCAACGGCGTCGCCTTCATGGCGGACCAGACCACCTTCTTCCAGGAGGATCATGGGCTCCTGGCTGTGGGCGCCTACGTGGAGGTGGAGTACACCAAGACCAACGGGGCCAACTGGATCGTCAAGATCGAGACCCACGTGCCCCCGGGAGCTGGCTCCAACAGCTTCTACGGCACCATCCAGAACGTGAGCAGCACCGGGGCCGCAGCGGACAGCGCGGTGAACACCACCTGGGTGATCGGCGGCCGCAGCTACGTCGTCACCCCGGCCACGGACCTGAACGATGCCCGGGGCGCCCTGACCCCGGGAAGCACGGCCCTGGTGAACAGCTACACCGATGCCAGCGGCAACGAAGTGGCCACCCAGGTGCGGGGGCTGCTCCTGGACAAGCAGATCTTCCTGCCCGTGGCCATGCGCTGAGTCGGCGGCCTGGCGAAACGATCACTTGCCTTGCCCAGCGGGCTGGGGACGAACCGTCCCTGGCCCGCTTTTTCTGTGCCGCCAGGGTCTCCTCCCTGCCGGTGCTCTCTGGGCTCGGTTGCTGGCGCTGGCCATGCCCTGCAGAGGACGAAGACCGGCTTAACCCAGCCATAACAAACATCTCAGAAAAGATTAACCACAGGCCGACTCACCTGGAGTAGACTCGGTGGTGTGGTTGGCGAGGGGAGCCGAGGAGGCTCTCCGCCGGCCCTCGAGGAAGTCATTCCATTCCGTGCCATTCTCATTTTGTGAAGGAGCCTGTCCCATGACTATGATCCGTGTGCAAACATTCGTCCGTTCCCACCTGACGAATCTGATCCTCCTCTCCCTGGCTGGCGGATTCCTGCTGCTG
>WGCB01000246.1 GCA_015494005.1 Caldilineaceae bacterium | reverse complement strand
GCCACCTGCTGCCCACCCTCTGGTTCCGCAACACCTGGAGCTGGGGATACCCGGCCGGGCCCATGAACGACGTCCCAGGCAAACCCCGCCTGCACCAGACGCCCGGGCCCCAGGGGATCACCGCCGCGGCCCTCCACCATCCCGCCGCCGGTGATTACTTCTTCTACGCCCAGGGGGCCCCTCCGGCCCTCTTCACCGAGAACGAGACCAACCGGGAGCGACTCTACGGCCAGCCCAACCCCACGCCCTTCGTCAAGGACGCCTTCCATCGCCGGGTGGTGGCCGGGGAGGTGGGCGCGGTCAACCCGGCCCAGGAAGGCACGAAGATGGCCGTCTGGTTTCAGGACACCATCGCCCCGGGCCAGACGGTGGTCCACTGCCTGCGCCTGGCGGACCGTGCCCTGCCCACTCCCTTCCAGGAGTTCGATCGGATCGTCCAGCAGCGCTGGGCCGAGGCCGACGAGTTCTACGCCCAGATCCAGCCGCCTCACCTGGACGAGGAGCAACGGCGGGTGCAGCGCCAGGCCCTGGCCGGCATGCTCTGGACCAAGCAGCTCTACTACTACGACGTGGCCCAGTGGCTCCAGGGCGATCCGGGCCAGCCTCCGCCGCCTCCTCAGCGCCGCCGAGGACGCAACAGCGGATGGGAGCACCTGCACAACTTCGACGTCATCTCCATGCCCGACAAGTGGGAGTACCCCTGGTACGCGGCCTGGGATCTGGCCTTCCACACCCTGCCCTTGGCCCTGGTGGACCCGGACTATGCCAAGCGGCAGCTCATCCTCATGACCCGGGAGTGGTACCTGCATCCCAACGGCCAGCTCCCGGCCTACGAGTGGTCCTTCAGCGACGTGAACCCGCCGGTCCACGCCTGGGCGGCCTGGCGTCTCTACCGGCTGGATGCCCAGCAGCGGGGCCAACCCGACCGGGCCTTCCTGGAGAGCATCTTCCACAAGCTGCTGCTGAACTTCACCTGGTGGGTCAACCGCAAGGACGCGGACGGCAACAACATCTTCCAAGGCGGCTTCCTGGGCATGGACAACATCGGTCTCTTCGACCGCAGCGCGGCCCTGCCCCTGGACGGCCACATCGACCAGGCGGACGGCACGGCCTGGATGGGTTTCTACTCCCTGGGCATGCTGGAGATCGCCCTGGAGTTGGCCGAGCGCAACCCGGTCTACCAGGATCTGGCCACCAAGTTCTTCGAGCACTTCCTGCGCATCGCCCACGCCATGGCCGACTGCGGCGGACGGGGGCACAGCCTGTGGGACGAGGAGGATGGCTTCTTCTACGATGCCCTGCACACCTCGGACGGACAGCTCGTCCCCATGAAGCTGCGCTCCATGGTGGGGCTGCTGCCCCTCCTGGCCGTCGCGGTGATCCCCCCGGACTGCCTGGAGCGGATGCCCGTCTTCCGGCGGCGCATGCACTGGTTCCTGGACAACCGGCCGGAGCTGAGCGGCAACATGGCCAGCCTGGATCTGCCCGGCGTGGGCCAGCAGCGCCTGCTTTCCATCCTCACCCGGGAGCGGCTGGTCCGGGTCCTGAGCCGCATGCTGGACGAGGCGGAGTTCCTCTCCCCCTACGGCATCCGCTCCCTTTCCAAGCACCACCAGGCCCACCCCTACACCTTCACCCTGGACGGCCAATCCTTCTCCGTGCGCTACGAGCCGGCCGAGGCGCCCACGGGCCTCTTCGGTGGCAACTCCAACTGGCGAGGGCCTATCTGGCTGCCCATGAACTACCTGCTCATCGAGGCCCTGCGCACCTATCACCGCTACTACGGCGAGAGCCTGCAGGTGGAGTGCCCCACCGGCTCCGGCCAGTGGATGGACCTGGCCCAGATCGCGGACGAGCTCTCCCGGCGGCTGGTGCGTCTCTTCCTGCCCGGCCCAGGCGGGGCGCGGCCCATCTACCGTCGCCAGCCCGCCTTCCACCAGGATCCCCGCTGGCGGGATCTGGTGCTCTTCTACGAGTACTTCCACGGGGACGACGGCACGGGCCTGGGCGCCAGCCACCAGACGGGCTGGACCGGCCTGGTGGCCAACCTGATCCAGGAGTGCGCGGCCTTCGCACCCGCCCCTGCCCCGGCCGCCCAGCCCCGTCGAGCCCTGCTCAGGACCGGTTGACGCCCGGAAAGTTTGCGTCCCCCTGAAATTTTCACCCTGTTTGACGG
>WGCB01000245.1 GCA_015494005.1 Caldilineaceae bacterium | reverse complement strand
CGAAAATTGTGTGCCTGGATCAAGCACACCATCGGAGATTATACCACAGAGGCGACGAAAATTCCTAGCGGAATGTAAGGGAGCGGAGGTGGAAAGTTCACCGCAAGGCCCTGGGGAAAACACGGCTGTTGAACGTTCTCGTGGATGCCAGAATTGCACCCATCCCGGTCACAATCTATAATAGCGGGACTGCAATCGCCCGCGATTCCGACCCGAAATCCCACCGAAAACTACTGAGGAACCCACCATGTTGAAGACACACACCTGCGGCGAACTGAGGGCCGAGCACATCGGCCAGGAAGTGACGCTGGCCGGATGGCTCAACCGCCGCCGGGACCACGGCGGTCTCATCTTCATCGACCTGCGAGACCGCTTCGGCATCACCCAGGTGACGGTCAACTCGGACGAGGCGCCAGAGGCCCACCAGGTGGCCTCCCAGGCCCGGAGCGAGTACGTGCTCCAGGTGCGGGGCGTGGTGCGACGCCGCCCAGAGGGCTTCGAGAATCCCCAGCTGGCCACCGGTGAGATCGAGGTCATCGCCCAGGAGGTGACCATCCTGAACCCGGCCAAGACCCCGCCCTTCCTCATCGGCGGCGAGGCGGTCAACGTGGATGAAAGCCTGCGCCTGAAGTACCGCTACCTGGATCTGCGCCGCCCTCACATGACCCGCAACATGGTCCTGCGCCACGAGATCGTGCGCCTGATCCGGGAATACTTCTACGCCCGGGACTTCCTGGAGATCGAGACGCCCATCCTGCTGAAGAGCACGCCGGAAGGCGCCCGGGACTTCATCGTGCCCAGCCGCCTGCACCCGGGCAAGTTCTATGCCCTGCCCCAGAGCCCCCAGCAGATCAAGCAGCTCCTCATGGTGGCCGGCATGGAGCGCTACTTCCAGCTGGCCCGCTGCTTCCGGGACGAGGATCTGCGGGCCGACCGCCAGCCCGAGTTCACCCAGCTGGACCTGGAGATGAGCTTCGTGGAGCCGGGGGACATCCGAGCCCTCATCGAGGCGCTCATGATCCAGATCTCCGAGACGGTGAGCCCCAAACCCATCCGCCAGGTGCCCTTCCCGGTCCTCACCTACCAGGAGGCCATGGAACGCTTCGGCACGGACCGGCCGGACCTACGCTTCGGGCTGGAGCTCTTCGACGTGAGCGACGCGGTCCAGGAGAGCCAGTTCGGCGTCTTCCGCAACGCGGTGGCCGGAGGCGGCCAGGTGAAGGGCGTCCTCTACCCGGGCGGAGCCAGCCTCTCCCGCCGAGAGATCGACGAGCTGACCGAGCTGGTGAAGCCCTACGGAGCCAAGGGGCTGGCCTGGATCGGCCTGAAGGAGGGCGCCGGCAGCGACGGCCACTATGGAGCCGAGGCCCTGCGCAGCCCTATCGCCAAGTTCCTCTCCCAGGAGGAGCTGGCAGCCATCGTCCAGCGCAGCGGCGCCCAGCCCGGGGACCTGATCCTGCTGGTGGCGGATCGGCCGGACGTGGTGGCCGCCAGCCTGGGCAACCTGCGTCTGGCCATTGGCCGCCGGGCCGGCCTGGTGGACGAGAACAGCCTAGCCTTCTGCTGGATCGTGGACTTCCCCCTGCTGGAGTACGACGAGGAGGAGGGGCGCTGGCAGGCGGTGCATCATCCCTTCACCGCGGCGGTGGACGAGGACTGGGACCTGCTGGAGACGGCGCCGGAGCGGGTGCGGGCCAAGGCCTACGACATCGTGCTCAACGGCTGGGAGATCGGCGGCGGCAGCATCCGGATCCACCGCAGCGACCAGCAGATGCGCCTCTTCCAGCGCCTGGGCCTCTCCGAGGCCGAGGTGGAGGAGAAGTTCGGTCACATGCTGGAGGCCTTCCAGTACGGCGCGCCCCCCCACGGAGGCATTGCCCTAGGCCTGGCCCGGATGGTGGCCATCTACGCGGAGACGCCCACCATTCGGGACGTGATGGCCTTCCCCAAGACAGCCGCCGGCACGGACCTCATGCTGGGCTCCCCCAGCCCGGTGAGCGAGGAACAGCTCCGGGAGCTGCACATCGCCGTCCGCGTGGGGGATGACGAGGCCGAGCGATCGGCAGAGAAGGCCGCGAAAGCCGAAGGCTAGACCCGAGTAGCGGCCCAGAGAGACAGCCCATCCCCTCCCTTTCCCCGCCAGAAAATGGGAGGGGATGGCGAATCCGGGCCATTTGCCACCCCATTGATTTTGTGGTATATAATAATCGAACCCTGCGGTG
>WGCB01000244.1 GCA_015494005.1 Caldilineaceae bacterium | reverse complement strand
TGTATAAGAGACAGGGCGTGAGCTACGTGCGCATCCCCACCACCGACTGCGCCAACCTCACCGCCACGCCCATCCTGGTGGGGGACTGGCTGGTCTATCCCATGCACGAACATGGGGAGAACTGCAGCGAGAACAGCGCCTACCAGCGCACCCTCTTCGGCTACAACACCCAGGATGGCCGGCTCTACATCCTGCGGCAGGACGGCGCAGGCGAGGCCCCTCTGCTCTACGATCCCCAGCTGGAGACCCTCTACTGGACCACCACCTTCGGCGGCACGGTGTTCATCCTGGAGCCGGAGACCTTCCAGCTGCGCCAGAAAGTGAACGTGGGCACCACCAGCGACAGCGGCGGCGTGGTCCTGGACGGTCTGTACTACTTCGGCACGGTGAACACGCCCAACCCCATCTGCCAGGACCCGATCAACGAGAACTGCGGCGCGGTCTTCGCCCTGGACTCTCAGGGCAACGTGGTTCACACCCTGAACACCGACGATGGCTTCCGGGCCTGGGTCGGAACCAGCGTCACCACGGACGGGGAATACCTCTACGTGGGCTCTGCCAAACAGACCAAGGGCGGCGAGAGCCAGGAGGAGAGTGGCTATCTCTACGGCTGCTCCGTCACCAAGATGGACAAGGAGTTGAACATCCTGGCCTCCTTCGATCCCGGCGACACAGCCTGCCACAAGCTGCCTTTCGTGGGAGCCAACGCGGATTCGGTGTCCGGGGAGATCGTGCCCGACGGCAGCGGGCTCTGGGTCCAGTACGTGCGCCCCAACCAGGCCGACGACTCCTCGGGCGCACTCGAGGTGGCCCTCTATCGCCTGAACCTGGACCTGGAGGAGCAGTGCCGGGTGGAGTTCCCCTTTGAGCCCCAGACCCAGGCCGTGGGCTTCTACCAGGGCCCCACAGTGGACCAGGAGGGCAACGCCTACATCGGCGTCACCGTGCCCGACGCCACCTACACCCGGACGGGGCAGCTCTACAAGGTGACGCCCAGCTGCCAGACCACCCTCCTGGCCGAGGTGCCCGGGAGCTGGGCCCAGGCCTCCCCCACCCTGGCCGATGACCAGTTCGTGCTCCTGGCCAGCGACGGTCAGCTGCAGATCCTCACCCTGGACGGGCAGGTGGTGCGCCGCTACGACCTGGGCTCGGAGGCCCGGGTGCTGGCCAGCCCGGTGATCCAGGACGGCGTCATCTACGTGGTCCAGGAGGACGGCACCCTCAACATCATCCAGGACCCGGACGTCACCGGCTACGGCAACGCCATCTGGCCCCGGTACCGGCACGACAACCTGGGATCCGCCACCCTGAGCACCGGGGATCCCAGCCCGGGCGCCACCCCGACCGCCACCCCGACCGCCAGCGTCTATCTGCCCTGGATCACCCGCCAGGCCGGGCCCGCCGCCCAGATGGCCACGCCGACGCCCTCACCCACCCCCAAGGGACGCCCGGGGCGCCTGCCGTTCCGCCGCTACCCAGCCCGGTCTGGCCGCCCCCGCTGACCAGGCCGGATGCCCCGCAAGCGCGAAGGAGCCCCTGGCGACCTGCCAGGGGCTCCTTCGCGTGGCTGCGATGTCTGCTGCCGGGTTACCGACTCGGCGGACGGTCCACCAGCCGGGTTTCCAGTGCTACGGTTCCTCGCTCCTCCGGCCGTGGAAGTATCGAGGCACCACCACCCACATGCCGAACATGACCACGAAAGAGCCAATTCCCAGGATGATTTCCATGATGTTTCCCTCCTTGATCGATGGAACGAACGATTGAACAGGGACAGAGTGAGCTGTCGAAACGGACGGCGAAGGGCTGCGGAGCACGACACGAAAGCGACTAGGCTGAGCCGCCGGCCAGTCCCAACCCCTGGGAGGGGACATCCTCACCGTAGGCGGACAGGCCGTGCTCGGTGGCATCCAATCCCTTGAGCTCGTCCTCCTCCGGCACCCGCAGCCCCATGGACCGATCCAGGGCCGTGAAGAGGATCCAGCCGGTCGCGCCGGTCCACGCCACCAGGACCAACACGCTGACCACCTGGACCATCAGCTGGCGCACGTCGCCCACGATGAGGCCGCTGACCCCGTAGGTGCCGTCCGCGAAGATCCCCACAGCCAGCAGCCCGAAGAGCCCCGCCGCACCGTGGACAGCCACCGCGCCGACTGGGTCGTCCACCTTCAGGGTCTTCTCCACGAAGCCCACGGCCCACAGCATGATCAGGCCGCCCAGGGCGCCGATGATCACAGCAGCCCAGGGGGCCACGAAGGCACAGGCCGCGGTGATGGCGACCAGACCCGCCAGGATGCCGTTGCCCGTCACCTCCAGGTCCACCCGGCCGGTGCGGATCAAGGTCACGTACATGGCAGCGATGCCTCCCGCAATGGCGGCCAGGGTGGTGTTGGTGGCGATAATCGAGATACGCAGTTCCGTGGCGGCCAGGGTGCTGCCGGCGTTGAAGCCGAACCAGCCGAAAAAGAGGATGAACACGCCCAGAGCCACGTAGACCATGTTCTGCCCGGGGATGGTCCGGGGACGGCCCTGGGCGTCGTACTTACCGATGCGAGGGCCCAGCTTCCAGGCGCCGATGAAGGCCAGGATGCCCCCCACCGCGTGGACCACACCGGATCCGGCGAAGTCCACGGCGCCCAGGCTGCCCAGCCAGCCGCCGCCCCAGACCCAGTGACCGTAGATGGGATAGATGATGGCGCTGACCAGGAACGAGTAGGCCAGATAGGTGGTCACTTTGGTCCGCTCGGCCATGGCTCCGGAGACGATGGTGGCTGCGGTGGCCGCGAAGACCATCTGGAAGAGCCAGTAGAGGACGGTGGTCACGTCATAGGCGTCGCCGCTGAGGAAGAATCCCGAGTAGCCGATGAAGGCGTTTCCCTGCTCCAGGCCCGAGGCCAGGGCCGAGCCGCCGAACATGAGGGCAAACCCAAAGGCCCAGAAGGCCAGGGCCGCCATGCAGAAGTCCAGGACATTCTTGGTGAGGATGTTGACCGTGTTCTTGGCCCGGGTGAAGCCGGCCTCCACCAAAGCGAAGCCAGCCTGCATGAAGAAGACCAGAAAGGCCGCCACTAGCACCCAGACGAAGTTCACCGGGGCGGCGGGATCTGCCTCCAGTGTGGCGC
>WGCB01000243.1 GCA_015494005.1 Caldilineaceae bacterium | reverse complement strand
GGCTGGGGCTGGGTTCGCTGGAGCGGAAAGCGGGGGCCGGGGGCGTGATGATGATCCCCATTCCCCAGGCGGGCATCCTGCGGGGCGTGGAGGGGGTGGAGGCAGCCCTGGCCGTGCCCGGCATCGAGGAGGTGCAGATCACCGCCCGGCTCAACTACCCTATCACGCCCCTGCCCGAGGGGGAGAGCTACCTGGGCTTCATCTTCGCGCGGGGAGAGCGGCCGGAGGAGGTGGAGGCGGCCCTGCGCCAGGCCTACGCCTGCCTCCGTTTTCGCATCGACGAGGAGATCCCACTGTGGGGTTAGGCCAAAAGGAAATTCGACAAGATCCCCGAGGCTGGCTATACTTGGAAGACGTGTACGTGAGTCGTGCCGTGTGTGGACCACGCAGCAGCCCTGAGCACTGCTGAACCGGTGCTTGGATGCAAGAGGAGGGAACAGCATGCCCATCTATGAGTACGTCTGTCAGGAATGTGGACACGAATTCGAACGCATCGTCTCGTTTTCCGAGAACGGCAAAACGTTCCAGTGCCCGGCCTGCGGCGCGGAGCAGGTCCAGCGCAAGATGGGGCGCCCGGCCATCCACTTCAAGGGGAGCGGCTGGTACATCACCGACAGCAAGAAGAGCAACAACGGGGCCTCTTCCAGCCCGACCAAGAAGGAAAAAGCGGCCGACGCTACCAAGTCTGAGGGCAGCTCGAGCAGCAGTGAGACCAGCAAGAGCGCGAGCTCGTCCGAAGAGTGAATCGGTCCCCGCGACAATCGCAGACCAGAGCACCCGGGTCACCCTTGCAAAATCGGCGAGGGTGATTTATTTTTGTCAGAGAGGGGTGAAAAGCAGGCCGAGATCGCCAGAGGAAACCACCGGACGAAACCGCTAGACAAAACCACCAGACGAAATCACCAGGGAGGCAGAGATGAGCGGACCCCAGCTGACTGTACCGCCACGTTTTCGGGTGCTGCATTTCGTCAGCGCCCTCTTCAAAGTGCTGGCCTGGCTGATCCTGGTGCTCTCTGGCCTGAGCGCCATCGCCGCGGGGGTCGGGAGCGTGCTGGTGCGCCAGATGATCCGTCGGGCCGCGGGGCCGGAAGGAGCCATCGCTTTGGGTGGCGTGGAGGGCGTGCTGGTGGGCGTGGCCGTCTTCCTGGCCGGCCTCATCTACTTTCTGCTCTTCTACGCGGCCGGGGAGATGATCCAGCTCCAGCTGGCCATCGAGGAGAACACCCGCATGACCGCGGCCCTGCTCCTGAAGCTGGAGGAGAGCGAGTCTGCGGTCCCGGAGCCCCAGGGCTCGGCCACGGGCAGCTACTACACCCCCCACTCTGGTCCGTAGCAGTCGAAGGTCACTCCAGGCGCAGTTTGTCCGCCACCAGGTTGGCCAGGAAGGTCCGTTCCTGGGAGGCGTCGAAGAGGATGGAGACCCGCATCTCCTCCCCTTCCCCCTGCACGCCGGTGACCACCCCCGGCCCGAAGGCGCTGTGTTGGACCCGTTGACCGGGCCGCAGCGCCTTCAGTTTTTTCACCCCAGCTTTCCGCTTTCGGTTGTTCTCTCGAGCTCGGTCCCGCTGCAGCTCGCTGACCAGCCCCTCCTCCCGATCCCGCCAGCGCTCGGCCAGGGTGGCCATCATCTGGTCCGGCCGTTTGCGGATGCGCCCCCGCAGATCCGTGGCCACCCGATGGGCCTTCCCCAGCCCGTCCATGCGGGCCCGCTTGCGGGCTGGGGATCCCTTCTCCTGGGCAGCCAGGCGGCTGGCCCGGCTCAGCACCCGCAGCAGGCCGTCCAGCTCCTCCACCGGATCCTTCAGGGGCTGGATGATGGCCAGCTGCACCCCGTTCAGCCGGCAGAGCTCAGCCCGGGTCTGGTCCCGCTGCTCCGCCTCCAGCACCTCCCAGTCACTCTGGCGCCGCTGTCCCTTGGCGGTGAGGCCGGCGAAGCGCACGGCCACGCCCAGCTCCGGGTAGAGGTAGTCCAGCTTCAGGCGGCGGCGGGTGGCGGGGTTCACCAGCCATTCTGGGCTGACGTTGGTCTGGGACCGTTGCCCCTCGAAGACCCGGGCCAGGATCTCTCGCCAGGCCAGGGAACGCAGATATACCTGTGACATGTCTCTTCTTTCGCGGATGAAGTGGAATGCAGGGGGCCAGGAGACTGGCCCCACGGGACGAAGCAGAAGCGTGCGCACGACAATCCTGCACGAAAACAGCGGCTGCATTCTAGCACATCCGTTCCTTGTCGGTGAAATTTCGGAGGGGACAGGGGACGTTCGAGCAGGGAACCAACGACAAGCCCCTTCCTCGCCGTGGATGCAGCGGGGAAGGGGCTCGTCGTTTCACCGGCTCCCAACCTCAAGGAGGAGTGTCTGTTGAGTTAAAGCGGCAACACCACCTTGCCGTACACCTCGTTGAGCACCTGGGCCAGGGCCGCGTACATGGCCGAGAGGCCACAGATGATCCCCTCGTAGCCAGCGATCACGGTGATGGTCGGATTGCCCGTGAAATCCCCCAGGGCCAGCAGGAAGAAGAGGAGAGTCAAGGAGGCGAACACGAACTGCAGGGCCCGGTTCATCTTCAAGGTGCCCACGAAGAGCGCCGCGGTGAAGAGGCCCCACATGGCCAGATAGATGGCCATGGCCACTGGCGCAGGCGGTTCCGCCACACCCAGAGCCGGCAACGCCACCAGCGCCACCAGGGAGAGCCAGAAGAAGCCGTAGGAGGTGAAGGCAGTGGTCCCGAACGTGTTGCCCTTGCGCCACTCCATGGTCCCGGCCAGCACCTGGGCCAGCCCGCCGTAGAAGAGCCCCATGCCCAGGATCATGGAGCCCAGCTCAAAGAAGCCCGCGTTGTGGAAATTCAGAAGCACGGTGGTCAGTCCGAACCCCATCAAGCCGAGAGGGGCCGGGTTGGCCGTCTCGTCGAGCTCTTCGACGATGACCGGCCCAGTTTCCGTGGCCGTGAGTTCCTTGTACATGTTCGTTGCCCCTTTCCGGATCACCCGCTGCTGAAGGCTGTTCTGAGTGAAACGCCACAATGAGTCCTGGGGAGGATGGCGAATTGTGAAATTTTGAACAATTTGCCTGTACACCATCTCGAGTGAAATGTAGCCCAGGACAGGGAGGAAGGAAACGGGCAGGTGGTGGGGATCGATCCTGGCCAGGTGGCTAGGATCCACGCGGGATGGGGATGTGAGAGAAGCGGGGAGGAGAGCGGCCGGGGTTGCCGGCAGGGGATCGGGCAGCGGAGCGTTCGGGGGCTAGGCCCCTCCAGTTTCCCCGTTGGCCTGGCCCAGGTAGTAGGTCATGTGCTGGAGGTGGATGAGGGGATCGATGTACTCCACCCGCACGTACTCGGGCACCTTCAGGGTGATGGGGGCGTAGCAGAGGATGCCCCGGATCCCGGCCTGGATCAGGGTGTCGGCCACCCGCTGGGCCGCGTGGACCGGCACGGCGATGATCCCGATCTGGGCTCCCAGCTCCTGGACCCGCTGGGGGATCTGGCTGGCCTCCTCGATGGTGAGCGCGCCCACTGCCTCCCCCACTTTCGCCGGGTCCTCGTCGAAGACCGCGGCGATGCGGAAGCCCCGGGATTCGAAGCCCTGGTAGTTGGCAATGGCCCGGCCCAGGGAGCCGGCTCCCACCAGCACCACCGGCCAGAGCCGATCCACATGCAGGATCTTCTCCAGCTGGCGGATGAGATAGGGGATGTTGTACCCTGTGCCCTGCTTCCCGAACTCGCCGAAATGGCTCAGGTCCTTGCGGATCTGGGCCGAGCTGATGCCCAGGCGCTCCCCCAGCTCCTGGCTGGAGGTGACTTCCCGCCCTTCCTCTGCCAGCAGCTGCAGGGTGCGCAGGTAGATGGGCAGGCGACCGATGACGATATCGGGGATGGCGTCCTTGGCTCGCTTGGAACTGGATTTGCCAGAGGCCGAGGCGTTCGCCGAGGGGGAGGGGTCCGATTGGGGAGACATGACCGGGATATCCTGTGCTAGCGTGCGATGCAATTCGACTTCGTGGATTTTATCACAAACTCTCGGAAAGACAAATCACCCCGAAGAGCCAGGAGAAGCGGCACGCTACGCCCCAGGCGGAGCCCTGTGCTATAATGCCCGGAGCAGCGGAGGATCCGCCGGGCCCGATCTACTCCTGGCGCTGGCCTCCGCCTCAGCCAGCCATGACCACACCCACACCTTCTCCTGCCCAAACCGAAGAGACTTCCCGTGCCGTCGTGGGTGACGCGCCCAGCCTCCGGGAGTTCACCCTGGCCTTCTTCCAGAGCTTCGGCGCCCAGGTTCAGCGCCAGGACCGCCGCCGGAATGGGGCTGTCCTGGTCACCCTGCCGCCAGATCTGGCCGAGCACTTCGGCAAGCCCCAGCTCCACCTGGTCTTCCAGAACGCGGAGGTGACCAGCGAGACGGATCTGGTGGCCTACGGCAGCCGGGTCTTCGACCGCATGGTGGCCTACCTGGACCGGCGAGGAACGGTCTTGCTCCAACGCCTGCCCACCCGTTTCCCCGGCGCAGATGTGCTGCTCCAGGCCGTGCGGCCTGTGAACGCGGCCATCCGGGACCTGAAGCTGGTCCAGCGGAACCACATCCTCTGCCT
>WGCB01000242.1 GCA_015494005.1 Caldilineaceae bacterium | reverse complement strand
CCCGATTCGTCCTGCCCCCCAGCCACCCTCACCGCCGGACCTCCCTGCTGGCGGTGCCCTTGCGCCAGGGAGGGCGCCCCATGGGCATGTTGGCCCTTTGGCGCTCGGGAGACAACGTCTTTGGCAAGGAGGAGATGGAGCTGCTCAAGGTGCTGGCGGACAAAAGCCAGATGGCCATCGAGAACGCCCGCCTCCATTCCCGCACCAGCGAGGCCCTGAGCTCCTTGCTGGAGGTGAGCACGGATTTCGCCTCCATCGCCGACCTGGACCAGGTCTTCCAGACCCTGTGCGAGCATCTGGTGGAGGCTGTGGACGCCACCTGCGGCCGGGTTCTGCAGCTGGAAAGGGAGACGCTGGTGGTGCGGGCGGCCCATGCGGCGCAGCCCGGGCTGGCGGATACCATCCGGGGCGAATCCGTGGCGAAAACCCAGGTGCCGTGGCTGCTCCAGGCCATGAAGGCGGATGCCCCCATCCTGCTCCAACGGCAGGCAATGCGCTCCCAGCTGGATCGAGAGGAGTACAGATTCCTGTTCAAGGACCAGGAGGAAGAGCTCCTGATAGTCCCGGTGGCTGTGCAACGCCATGCCATCGGGGTGGCCATCCTGGGACGCCATGCAGCCGTGCCCTCCGCTAGCCTGGCGGACGAGGCCAAGGTGGAGCTCTGCCAGGCCATCGCCCGGCAAGGAGCCCTGGCGGTGGAGAACATCCGGGCCGTGGAGTCCATCGCCCGGGAAGGCCAACGCATCCGGCTGATCATGGACAACGTGACGGATGGGGTTTTCAGCACGGATCTGGAGGGCCACATTCTGGCCTTCAACCCGGCGGCAGAGGTGATCACCGGCTACCGGCAGGCGGAGGCCTTGGGCCGGCACTACGCGGAGCTCCTGGCTGGCGGCTCCGAAGAGGTTCAGCTCTGGGACGGGGATGGCCTGCTGCAGCGGGTGCTCCACAGCGAGGCCAGCACAGCCATCCACCGCAAGACATGGATCATGCGCCAGGACGGCGAGCGGATCCGCATCGCCCACAGCATGGCCCCCCTGATCGACCAGCACAGCCAGATCATCGGAACCGTCTCGGTCATCCGGGACGTTTCCCGGGAGGAAGAGCTGATCCGGCTCAAATCCGAGTTCATCTCCCTGGTCTCCCACCAGCTGCGCACCCCGCTGACCAGCATCAGCGCCTCCGCGGAGCTCCTGGATGATGACAGCCTGGCGCCTGGATCCCGGGCCAAGCTGGTGCGCACCCTGGTGCAGCAGACCTCTCGACTGCAGCGGCTGGTCAACCAGGTGCTGGAGGCATCCCGGCTGGAGACGGGAGAGATCAAGTTGATGCTGGAGCCGCTGGCCCTGGCTCCCCTGCTGGAAGGCACGGTCCAGATCCACCGGGCCCAGCATCCAGAGCATCGTTTCCAGCTGAAGCTGCCGCCCAAACCTCTCATCGTGCTGGGTGACCGGGAATCGCTGGAGATCATCCTGGATAATTTGCTACAAAACGCGGTAAACTATTCCCAGCCGGGCAGCACGGTCACCGTCCAGGTGGCGGATGGGGAGGAAGAGGCCATCATCAGCGTGGCGGATCAGGGCGTGGGCATCCCAGAGGAGCATCGAGCCCAGATCTTCGAACGCTTTCGGCGGCTCCCCGGCTCGGAGCGAGGGACTGGCTTCGGACTGGGCTTGCACATCACCAAGATGCTGGTGGAACAGCAGGGCGGCCGGATCTGGGTGGAGAGCGAGATCGGTCAAGGTTCGTGTTTCTATTTCACAATGCGGAAGTTAGGTGACATCGATGAGTAAGATACTGGTTGTTGACGACGACGAAAGTTTGCTGTCCGTGGTGGAATCGGCGCTGAAACGAGAGGGTTTCGACGTCATCACGGCCACCGACGGCTCGGAGGGTCTGCGGTCCGCTTTCCAGAACCACCCGGACCTGGTGATCCTGGACATCATGTTGCCTGGGATGAGCGGGCTGGAGACCTGTCGGCGCCTGCGGGAGCTCTCGGACATGCCCATCATCATGCTCACGGCCATGTCCCGGGAGAGCGATATTGTCCGGGGCCTGACTCTAGGGGCCGACGATTACGTGACAAAGCCTTTCTCCATCGACGAGCTGATCGCTCGGGTCTACGCCTGCCTGCGTCGGGGTAGCAGGCGCAACACCGCGGAGAAGTCTTCCGTCATCACGGTGGGACGGCTCACTGTGGATTTTGCCCGGCGGAAGGTGACGATCGACGGGGAACAGGTGGAGCTCACCCCCACGGAATTCCAGCTGCTCTCCTATCTGGTCCGCAACCGGGGAGTGGTGATCCCCCACCAGCGGCTGCTGAAAGAGATCTGGGGGCCTGAGTACGCGGATCAGCTGGATTACCTGCGTCTGTACGTACGCTACCTCCGGCGCAAGATCGAAAAAGACCCGAGCAAACCGGAGATCATCAAGACGGAATGGGGCGTGGGCTATTACCTGGAAAACCAGTAAGAAACTCGCTAACGCAATCCCCTTTGAGTGCCAAAACGCCCTGCTCTCGACTGGATTGAAAGACAATTCTAACTAATTTCTCATTTACTTCTTGCAAGTTACTATGATAAACTTGACGGTATAGAAGCAGGCTTTTCCGGAAATTGCCCGCACATTACCACACAAAACTCCGTATCCACGAGAGATGGGTCAGATCCGTCTCAAAGATTTCGCTCTAAAAATGCTGTGTCGCTGAGCGTACCAGCAAGGACAGAAGAAGCGTGCATCGCTATCGAAGACCTCTGCACATCGCCACCATCATCGAACTCACTGCGTAGTTACCTTCCGGTCTGTCACTCTCGAAGCAAAGCGTTTCTCCGCACCCGGGGAAGCATTTTGGTTTGAGAGCGCCGGAACATCGTCGCTACAACGCAAACAGGGGTTGAACATTGAAGAAGATCATCGGAACACTCATCGCCATCGCAGCGCTTTCCGTGCTGGTCGGTTCCGCCTTCACAGCTGCCTTTTCCGATCAAGAGAGCAGCCAGCAGAACGAACTCAAAGCAGGCATCCTGAACCTACAGCTAGGAAACAGCGACACCTACATTCTGAAATTTAACAATGAGGATCCGTTGGCACCCGGAAGTGAAGGGGCCATTAAAACGTCCATCGGAAACGACGGAGACGTGGAAGGCAACTTCTACGTGAGCGTATCGTTGACCAATGACATCGAGGGAGAAAATCCGCCACCGGAAAAAGGCACCAACACGGATCCTGCGGATGGCGGAGAGCTGGATAACTGCGTGGATGTTCGTGCCACCGTGTCCAATGCAACGGAGACAGCGTCAGCGGTGCTCTTCGACTGGATTCGTGCCGATCAACTCCACGGCGAGGGGCAGACTTGGGATGAGGATCCCGGAACGGCAGTAGATGACCTGATCAACGACGGAGATGCGGTACTGACCGTCCAGTGGGAAGTGAATCAGGAATGTGGTAACGAGATGATGGGAGACATTTTCGATCTGAATTTCGAATTCCATCTCGATCAGTACTAATGGTCCAAGCATATCACATTATTTTTTCGAAAACAGCGTGGAATTCTGGGGGAGTTCATCCCCTTCCAGTTTGTTCTTGTAGGCAACTTGCTTTTCGTTGGAATATCTTCGAGCTTCTAAAGAGCGGCCACCGAAGAAACACTGGTAAAGAGAGAGTGCAACCATGAAGAAAATTTTTGTCCTGCTGCTGACCATCGCCCTGGTTGTTGTCATGGTGGGGGCAGCTTTCACAGCGGCTTTCAGTGACGTAGAGCAGAGCACCGGGAACACACTCACTGCCGGCACCCTGAATCTGACCATCAACGGTGCGGACGGAAAGGCTGCCGAGGAAGAAAACCTCACGGTGGAATCCCTCAAGCCCGGTGACTCTGGCACAGCCCGGTGCTGGGCCATTCGTAACAACGGGAGCATTGCGGGTAACCTCTGGTTCGAGATTACTGAAGTCGTTAATGTTGAAAATGACCTATTAGAGATGGAAACGGATGCGGGAGATACCACGGCTGGTGAAGGCGAGCTGGGCAGCCAGCTGATGGGAACCTGGAAGTTCCGCACCTCTGACGAGGCAGAATGGCAGGAATGGGCTCCTCGCTACATCGATGATATGCCCAACACACCTTTTGGCAAAGAGGGCTTTAGTGAACAAGTACTGGGTGTGCTCGGCCAAGATGAGTCCGTGGAAATCTGCCTGGACTACGAATTTGTGAGCACAGAAGGAAACGAGAACAACAAAGCCCAGGGTGATGGCGTCCAGTTTAATGTGGTGTTCCATCTCGAGCAAGAGAATGCACTGAATGCAGAGTCCCAGCCTCCGTCTGAGTCTCAGTAGTAACTATGGAACTATCACCAGAATCTCGGTTACACAAGTTTGTTCGATACTAGAAAACTGTTACTGAACACACTCTCTTTACCAAAAACAGGTGACGAACAAACGAAATAGAGAGGGATGAGGACACCATGCCTTGCCCCTCTATTTCGTTGTTTTGGGCCGAAAAAACTTACGACAAAACGACGACACTCTCCCATCCGGGGACGTCTCCCTGGGTGCATGGAGCGCTCTAAACCCATGAAGAAGCTTCTCTTCGCCGTGTTGGCCGTGATAATGACATCTGGATTCCTGGTCGCACTGTCAGGGTCCAATGCCATATTCTCGGATCAAGAGAATACACCTGCGAACCAGTTGGTGGCTGGGACACGAGGACGCCCCAAGGTTCGAGTGATTCGCCCCAATGGCGGAGAAGCATTGCTCGTCGGCACCATCGCCAAACTCTGTTGGAGCGCCGACGATCCAGACGGTCTACGGCTAGAGTACGAGGTTCAACTCTCCACGAACAACGGCATGACCTGGAAGACCATCGCCCGTGACCTGGATCGCAACTGCTACAACTGGCTGGTGGATGCACCACCCGGCTTCCACAACCTGGTGAAAGTCATCGCCCAATCCCCCAATGACCCCTGGCGCGTGACCGGCAAAGACCAGTCGGATGGGCCCTTTATCATTTGGGACTATCCGGAACGGTAGCCCCTCCCCTTTTCCGGCCAGGTCCACTTCATGAAGCGTCTTGCAGACATCCTCACGAATTTCCTCCTAATTATCAGCATCACAGTTCTGCTGGGCATTCTTCTGGCCCCGCCGCTTTTCGACGTCACATTTCATGTGATCGTCGGATCCAGCATGGAACCCACGATCAAGCTGGGCAGTGTTGTGGGCCTTGCGAAGATCAGTCCGGCAAATGTACAGGAAGGCGATATCATTGCCTTCACCGTGGACCAGATGGACATTCCGGTCACCCACCGGGTACTGGAGCGGATCGAGGAAAACGGGGTTTACCGATTTCGAACCCAGGGAGACAACGTTGAAGATCCGGATCCCTGGATCGTAGAGCCAGATAATATATTGGGAAAGGTCGTTTTCGCAGTTCCTTATGTGGGAAGACTGACTCAGCTGATCAAAGAACCACTCGGTTTCATTCTAATCGTTGGTTTCCCTGCGACAGCAGTTGTGCTTTTCCAAGTCTACGAACTCTTCTTCAAGAAACCCCAGCGCAGAGCCCGACGACGTCAACGAGCGAGCGAAGATCGAACCGAGGCCTATCTGTTCCTTTTCATCGGTCTGGCCAGCGTGATTTTTCTCTGGCACGTCACCGCCAGGAATATCCAGCCCAAGGTGCTTCGCGACTTGCATGGTTTCCAGGAACTCGAAGCAGAGGGCCTGTATCAAGCGGAACGACGGTTGACGAACAATGGCAATCTGCCGTTGATCATCTGCCTCACCTCGGATGAGCCCGGTGTAGAGTTCTCGGAAACCCATTTCCGCTTGCCCCCCAAAGGTCAAAAAACTGTCCAAATAACAGCCTCCTCTGCCACCGCCCAGATCATTGCCGCTGGGTATTTCCCACTTCTTCCCGAGGAAGTTCTTTACCGACTCTTCCTATGGAACCCAGAACTCGCACCGCTCATTGCCGTTGCCTTGCCAATTCTTCCCTTCGTCTTGATCGGCTTCATCCTCTTGGGCGGCCTCTCCCCACGCAGCAAACGTTGGTCCCACACCCCTCGGCAGCGCAGGCAGCATCGTTTCTCCGCGTAACGGTCCCACCTTACCGCTTCACACAAATTTTTAATGATTTCTTATGAGTTTGACATTCTTGAAAAAGCTACTATAATTTGAAGTTGATTCTATCAACGCTTCTGGCCTACTCCTTGGCTTCGTTTATTCCACAGGAATGCCCCCATGACTGATTGGAAAAACCTGGTCCGCAACGAAAACAGCCGCCTGGGTATCACCACGGCGCTGATCCTCCTCATTGGGGCAGCCATCGCTGCCCTTGCTTTCACTTTTCGCATGCCCGCCACCGAGGAGAAGACCGTCCAAAAGTTCCCCTACGCTTTTACAGGCACCTTCGACTATGTGGCACACTTGAAACCGAACACCATTTTTAACACAACTACTTTGGAGTCTGGCAAAAGCGATCCGGTGCTCTTCACCAAGTTGATCGATCGCTTCGACTTCACCTACACGTTCCAGACAAAGGTGCCCGAGTCGGTCCAAAAGCGGCCGTTGGAGTACGAGATCGTTGGCGTGCTCAGCCCGGATCAGACCAACTACAAAAAAGAGACGATCCTGGTTCCCAGGAAGGCAGCCAGCGGGGATTTCACCCAATCCTTCACGGTGCGCCTAGGGGATGTGTTCCAAGACCTGAGTTCTCTCCGCCAGCAGACCGCCATCTCGGCTGACAAGCCGAAATACAGCATCGAGGTCCGGGTGTACCCCCAAATCCCCACGGAATATGGCGTCATCCGTGACAAGTTCGTCCAAACGCTGAATCTAACCCTGGGCAATTCGGAGATCTCATTGTCGAGCCGCCGCCGAGAGCTGAAGGACAGCCTGGTTCAGGTCGAGGAGGTGGCGCGAAAAGACGTGATCCTCTACCGCACACTGGCGGTCATCTCCTTCATCGTGGTCCTCGTTCTGAGCCTGGCCTGGGCCTGGATCGTGCACCGGGTCAACCAGTTGCCTTTCACACCGGAAGACTTCCTGGCCACGTTGCGCCAAAACCACGGCGACATCGTCATCGAGGCAGTTCGGCTCCCCCCCGCCAAGCCCAATCAGGCCGTGGTTCATCTGCGCAGCATCGACGATTTGGTCCGAGCCGCGGATAGCTTGATGAAACCCGTCATCGCCGTCCAGAAAGGCAGCGGCTATCTCCTGACCGTCATCGACAACATGGACGGTGTGCGTTACCAGCTGCACACCTCTTTGAATGGCGCCACTGCCTCGATCACCGATTTTGCCACGCCATCCGAATCAGAACGCCCCAACGACGAGATCGCGTCCATGCGTGTGAACCCAAGCTAGCTGGCTTTCTCCCCCGTAGGTGCACAATGGATCGGAAACTGGTACCCGTCATGCGTCGGTCACCCTGGTGGACGACGTTTTTTATTCTTCTCTTCCTGCTGATCCCGGCTGGCTGTGTGAGCCTGGCCGGAAATTCACCATCAAACACAGCACGCCAGCCAAAAACGATTTCCGCAGCCCCAGCCACCCTGGCTCCTACGCTTCTGGAGACCTTGCGCCAGTACGAGGGTCAGATCGCTTTCAAGACCAACCGGAACGGCGAAACCGAGCTCTACGTGATGGACCCCAACGGCGAGAACCAACGGCCCTTGCCTGAACCGGCTGTCTACCGGGAAGTTGTGCAGCTGGAGGGTTTTTCCCCCACCCGAGATCACCTGGCGGAGACTCGGCAGCTAGGCGGCAATTTCTACATCGTCAACCGGGACCTGGTCACCCAGGTGGAAAACCAGATCTCCTTCGGCGGGGCCGACTACGCTCCAGCCTGGTCACCGGTCGAGGACTGGATCGTCTACACCTACCAGCGGGGAGAAGGTTCGGTCATCTACCAGGTGCGCAGCGACGGCACCGAATCCCGGCCGCTGACAGAGTTCGATGGGGCGGAGTACAAACACCCTTCCTGGTCGCCGGATGGGCAGCGAATCGTCTTCTGGTCGAACCGAAGTGGCCGCCGTCAGCTTTGGGTCATGGACAAGGATGGGAGCAACCTGCGCAACATCAGCAATTCGAACGCTGATGACTGGGACCCCGTCTGGATCAAGGCGCCTCGCCCTATCACCGGAACCAGCACCCCCACGCCGACCCCGGGCGGCGCCGCGGACCTTGAGATCGGTGTGATCGTGGCCGATTGCATGCTCGATCTGACTGTGGTCGATCGCAGTGGCACCGTGCCCATCAAAGAGGTGCAGGTGTTCCTGGATGGCGAGCCCTTTGCCGGGCAGAGCAACATCGATCACACCTTTTACACCACTTCGCTACAGATTCCCCGCAGCCCCCAAGAGCAAGTCATTGAGATCCTAGCCTGGAACGAGGGCTACTACGCCCGGGAGCCCCTGCGCCGGACGGTGGCTACGCTCTGTAGCCGGGAAACCGTCGTGGCGAACGAAGGCCCTGACGTCCTGCCCACGATCCTTGTCACGGCCACGCCGACCCCGGAAAACGAGGTCACCGCCGTGGTGCTCAACCTGGAAGCCACGGCCAAGGCGAAAGTCTACGGCACGCCGACCCCGTTCCCGACCAATGTGGTCATCGCCACCCCCACCCCTGTCGTCGTGGTCATCACCAACACGCCCACGCCGAAGAACGAGGCCACGGCAACCTTTGTCGCGGCATTGGTGACAGCAAGAGCGATCACCACAGGGACGGCCACGCCGTTGCCGCCTTGGATCGTGACGGCTACCAACACTCCTACCCTGACCCCCACCTCCACCGCCACACCGACGCCGCTGCCCACACCGACGCCGGAAGTGCTCCCCTG
>WGCB01000241.1 GCA_015494005.1 Caldilineaceae bacterium | reverse complement strand
GCGCCACAGCCATCCCAGTCTCCAAACGCCTGCTGCGCCGTCTCCTTCTGGCCCACCACGGGCTCCTGGCTTGGAGCGGCGGCTCGGGTCCCCAGGGCCAGGGCAGGCCCTGGCGAGAGAGCCTCCGTGGCCCGGCCGGCGTGCTGGAGGCCCTGGAGCGGCTGGGAGCCATCCAGCTGGATCCGGTGCGGGTGGTGGCGGAGAACGCCCACCTGGTCCTGTGGAATCGGGTGGGGGATTTTCACCCGGCTTACCTGGACCAGCTCTACCGCCAGAAACGGCTCTTCGAGTACTGGGCCAAGGAGCGCTGTCTTCTGCCCCTGGATGACTTCCCCCTCTTCCGCTTCCGCATGGACCATCCCCTGCCCGACGATCCGTCCCTGGCCGAGGCGGTGGACCACGTCCGCCGTCGCCTGGCGGAAGGCCCGCTCCCGGCCCGAGCCATGGACACGGGCAGCCGGGTGGTCAGCGCCTGGGGCGGCACCAGGAAGGCCACCAGCAAGGCCCTGGAACTCCTCTGGGCCCGGGGCGAGGTGGTGGTGGCCTTCCGCCAGGGCACGGAGCGTCACTTCGCCTTGGCCCAGGAGTGGCTGCCGGATCACCTGCACCGCGCCAACGGGAGCCCGGATGCCCTCCTGGAGAAGTATCTGCAGGCCCAGGGGGTGGTGGATCCCCGGGATCCCTGGTTCGGCTTTGGGGCCGTGCCCCGGACGGAACGGCGGCAGCGGGTGGCTGATCTGGTGGAGGCCGGGCGGCTCATCCCCCTGGAGGTGGCGGAGGTGCAGCGGACCTACTACCTGCATTCCCGCCTGCTTCCCCTCCTGGAGGGCCTGGCCGGCGCCCAGGTGGCGCCCCGCACCTTCCTCCTGCCCCCTCTGGACAACCTCCTCTGGGATCGGACCCGGCTCCAGGAGCTCTTCGATCTGGTCTACCGCTGGGAGATCTACGTCCCCAAGGCCAAGCGGCGCTACGGGCCCTATGCCATGCCCGTGCTGGAAGGGGAGCGCTTCGTGGCCATCCTGGACGTGGGCCGGAAGGACGGGCGTCTGGTCACCCGGACCTTCTGGCTGGGCTCCCCCTCCCCGGAGACCGAGGCCCGCATCCAGGACATCAAGGACCGGCTGGCGGACTTCCTCTTCACCCCACCTCGGAGCAGCGCGGATGCCCCTTCACCAAAGCGAGACTCAGCATGAGCGACCCCCATCGGCGGCATCTCTTCGACGAGTGGGCCAGGCACTACGATGACTCGGTGCAGTCTGGCCAGGGATACCCCTTCGACGGGTACGAGCGGGTCCTGGACCGGATCCTGGCCCTGGCCGGGCCCCAGCCGGGCATGGACATCCTGGAGCTGGGCATCGGCACGGGAAACTTGGCGGCGCGCTTTGTCGGGACCGGGGCTTCCCTCTGGGGGCTGGACTTCTCCGGGGAGATGCTGGCCCAGGCCCGGGAGAAGCTGCCCCAGGCGCGGTTGGCCCAGGCGGATCTGCTGGGGGCCTGGCCTGCCGAGTTCTGGCGGCGCTACCACCGCATCGTCTCCGCCTACGTGTTCCACGAGTTCGACTTCTCCACCAAGCTGGCCCTGATCCGGCGGCTGGCTGATCATCACCTGGCGGATGGCGGCTACCTGGTCATCGGGGACATCGCCTTCCCCAGCCGGGAGGCCCTGGCCCGGGTCCGGGAGTGGGCGGGCAGGCGCTGGGACGCGGAGGAGGACTACTGGGTGGCGGAGGAGGCCATCCCTGCTCTGGAAGGCCTGGGATTTTCCGTGGCGTACGAGCCGCTCTCCAGCTGTGGCGGCGTCTTTGTGATCCGGGCGGCGTGAGGACCCGATGACCACCCAGAGGCTGACCGATAGCACAGCAGCCATCCGTCTGGCCCTCCAAGAGGACGTGGAGTCGCTCTGCGCCTTCGATCACCTGGCCCAACAGGAGGATTCGCGTCGTCGGTTCATCCAGCATGCGGTCCAGGCGGGCAGGTGTTACCTGGTGGAGACGCGCCAGCGCGTTGTGGGGTATGTCGTGCTGGAGTACACGTTCTTCGAGCAGGGCTTCGTCTCCATGCTGTACATCCACCCGGACTACCGGCGGCGAGGTGCGGGCACCATGCTCATGCAGCACATGGAGTCCCTGTGCCGGACGCCCAAGCTTTTCACCTCCACCAACCTCTCCAACTGCCCCATGCAGGCTCTGCTGGCGAAACGAGGGTACATCCTGAGTGGCGTGCTCCATCATCTGGACGAGGGCGACCCGGAGCTGGTGTACGTCAAGTTCCTGGAGCGGGCCGGCTCTTGACAAAGTGTCGTCCAGATGGCCCGCTCGCTCCTCCGCCCCGCGACTTCCTGGCCCGGCATGCGTAGTGTTCAGAGCATCCATCGCCGTTCCAAGGGTCCTCTTCCAGGCCCATATCCACGAAAGCGAACCCATGCACTCATCTACTAGCACCAGTCCCTCTATCACAACCCCTTCCCAGGTAGCGGGCCGGCGAGAAGAAGCCCCGGTCATCGTCCAGGCCCAGGGGATATCCAAGACCTACTACACGGGCGCGGTGGCCGTCCAGGCCCTGCGGGAGGTCTCTCTGACCATCCACGCCGGGGAGATGGTGGCGGTCATGGGCCCCTCTGGCTGCGGCAAGACCACCCTGCTCAACTGCCTCTCCGGTCTGGATCGCTTCGACCGGGGTGAGCTGTCCATCGAAGGCGCCTCCCTGCGCCGCATGAGCGACCGGGCCCGCACCGACTACCGGGCCCGGCGCATGGGCTTCGTCTTCCAGACCTTCAACCTGCTGCCTGTCCTCACCGCGGCGGAGAATGTGGAGCTGTCCCTGCTGGTCAGCGGGGTGCGGCCCAAGGAGGCCCGGCGCCGCTCCCTGGCCATGCTGGAGCAGGTGGGGCTGCTGGACTGGGCCCATCACCGGCCCGGTGAGCTCTCCGGCGGCCAGCGCCAGCGGGTGACCCTGGCCCGAGCCCTGGTCAACGACCCGGCCATCGTCTGGGCCGACGAGCCCACAGGCAACCTGGACGTGGTCACCTCGGGCGAGGTGCTCTCTCTGATGCAGCGCCTGAACCAGGAGCAGGGCCAGACTTTCGTCATCGTCACCCACGACCCCCAGGTGAGCGCGGTCTGTCACCGGGTCATCCACATGCGGGACGGGGAAATCATCGGGGAGCAAACCGCGGAGGAGCAAGCCGCGGGGGAGCAGGATGCAGGGGCGAAAAGGGCCGGGCCAGAGGCCGGGGAGGCAGGAGCTTGAACACCATGGACTCCCTCGCCGCTGGGCTGGCCCTTGCCCTGGGCCTGGTGCTTCTGGGCCTGCTCCTGCTGAGCCTCCGGCGTCCCATCATGGCCCGGATCGGCGTGCGCAACATCCCTCGCCGGCCAGCCCAGAGCGTGCTCATCGTCCTGGGGCTGACCCTGAGCACCACCATCATCATCGCCGCCCTGAGCATCGGGGACACCCTGGACTACTCCATCCGCCGCTACGCGGTGGACGCCTACGGGCTCATCGACGAGGTGCTGGCCCCGCCCTTCATCCAGGACCTGTTGACCCTGGCCGAGGAGGACGGAAGTCTGAACGCGTCCGACTCCTCCAGCCCGGAGGCCCAGCTCCTGACCACCCTGGCCGCCGGGGATCTGAACAGCCTGCTTGCCCTCTTCCAGGAGGGCCTCCCGGGCATTCCCCAGGAGCGCGTCCAGGCCCTGCACGCTGATCTGGCCGCGGATCCCCAGGTCGATGGGGTGGCCGGGGCCATCTTCTTTCCCACCATCGTCCGGGACCTGGACACGGGCCAGGGCGAGCCCCTGGCCTTCATTTTCGCCGTGGACCAGGCCTACGACCAGGAGTTCGGCCTGCACACCGCCGAGGGCGACCCCGTCCGGGTAGCGGACCTGCGCCCCGGGGTGGGCCCCCTCTTCACCGGCGCGGCCGAGCTGTACCGGGCCGCCAACGAGCTGGCCACCCAGACCGGGTCCGCGCTGGGTCTGGATGTGGAGGGCCTGCCCCAGACGGCCTTGGCCCTGGGCGCAGCCGCGGTTCTGCTCAGCGCGGATCCGCCTCCCACCTTCACCCTGCGAGAGCTGCAGGTGGACGTGGCCACCCTGGAGGCCCTGGGCCTGGACGTGGCCTTCCTGCGGGAGCAGGGGATCAACGTGATCCGCCTGGAGAGCCTGGGCATCAGCGACGAGCAGCTG
>WGCB01000240.1 GCA_015494005.1 Caldilineaceae bacterium | reverse complement strand
GGCCACCACCTCCGCGCCCGGGTTCACGTCCCCCACCACCAGGACGGGCCCGGCGTGGCGCAGCACCTGGCCGGAGCGCAGGGTGCCCCGGTAGAGGTAGGGCCCAGCCAGGGGCTCGGGTTCGGGTTCCGGCTCCGGTTCTGGCTCGGCCTCCTGCTCCGGCCTGGATTCCAGCCCCGCCTCGGGCTCGGACGCTATGCCCGGCTCCTGGATTCCGTCCTCGGCCTGGGCCACCGGCGAGATCGCCGGCGAGATCTCCGAGTCCAGCGTCGCCGCCTCCTGGCTGGGAGAATCCCCGAGGCTCGGCTCCTCACCGGCGCGTTCCGCCTGGGACGGAGGCTCCGGAGGCAGGGCCTCGGGCAGGGGCATGAGGTCCGCCAGCTGCACCGCCGCCCCTGCTTCCTCGGGGAGAGGCTCGGGAGGCGCCAGGGGCTCCGAGGCGGGCCGATCCGGGACCGCGTCCACCGGCGCGGAGGGCCCAGCCGGAGCCGCAGGCCCCTCCAGCCCGGCCTCGGGGATCCCATCGACGGGCTGGGCCGGGCTCTCGGGCGCCGGCTCTGCGGGCTCCCCGGGTTCCTCAGACTCCTCGGGCTCGACCACCGCGCCAGCCGCCGATTCCGCCAGAGGGTCCGCAGCGGCTTCCTGGGGGACCGCCTCGGGCTCCTCGGGCCCGGGCGTCGCCGCCAACCTCTCCGGCTCGGATGCCTCCCCGGCAGACGACGAGGGCTGGAGGGCCTCCAGGGGCAGCTCGTCCTCCCCCGCCTCCAGCTCCGCCCGGGTCAGGGTCTGCCACTGGACCTCCAGCCCCAGCTCCTTGGCCAGCTGGAAGGTGCCCTTGTTGGAGGCTCGCAGCCGGACCAGGCGGATCTCGTGCTGCTCCAGCAGCTGGTTGACGAGGGAGAGCTCCTCCGCGGAGAGGCGCCGAGAGCCCACCTCCAGGGCCACCTCACCGCCCCGGAAGAAGTGGTCCGCCTCGTCCAGGCGCTGGGCCAGCCGCTCCACCGCCTGGGACCAATCGCTGCCAGGTGCGATCTGCAGGGCGATGCCGTCCCCCCGGCCACGGATGCGCACCAGGGGCGCCGGGGCCTCCGGAGAGGGCTGGGACTCCACGTTCGGTTGGGCGTTCGGTTGGACGTCGACTGGGCGGTCCGCCATGGCTGCCTGCTCGGGTGAATTTACTGGGATTGGGCCACCTGGGGCCGGATGTCGCTGAAATAGGCCTGGAGGATCTCCTGGGCCACCGGCGCGGCCACGGTGGAGCCCTCACCGCCGTCGTAGACGAAGACCACCAGGGCGATCTCCGGGTTGTCGTAGGGGGCGAAGGCGGTGAACCAGGCATGGAAGGGCAGGTTGCCCTCGAAATCCCGGCGGCAGTCCTGCTCCTCCGGGATCCACTCACAGAACTCCGCGGTGCCGGTCTTGCCGGCCACGTCCACGCCTGGCACTCGGGCGGCCACCGCGGTGCCGTAGTCCTGGTTCACGGCCAGCCACATGCCCTGGCGCACGTACTCCAGCAGCCCTGGATCGACAGGCAGCTCCCGGATCACCTTGGGCGTGAAGTCCCGCTGCAGCCCGCCTTCCGCGTCCAGGATGTGGCGGACCACCTGGGGTTGCAGGATCTTGCCCCCGTTGGCCACCGCGGCTGCGCTGACCAGCACGTGGAGGGGCGTGCCCAGCAGGTAGCCCTGACCGATGGCCATGTTGTAGCTGTCACCCGTCACCCAGGACTCGGCCAGGTTGATGCGCTTCCACTGGTCGTCGGGCACCGGAAAGGCCACCTCGCCGGGCAGGTCGATGCCTGTCACCTCCCCGAAGCCGAAGAGCTTGGCCCATTTGGCCAGCCGCTCCTCGCCCAGCCCCTCGAACACATCCGGATAACCGCCACCGACCCAGTAGAAGAAGATGTCGTTGGAGAGGGCCAGGGCGTCGGCCACCGTCAACCGGCCGTGGTTGATCCCCAGCTTGTGGTTCCAGCTCACGAATTTCTGGGCTTGTTTGGGGTCGTCCGGGAAGTAGCGGTTGGGCAGGTAGAGGGGCCCGTTGTCCACGATGACCGTGCGAGGGCCGATGACGCCTTCCGCCAGGCCGGCGGTGGCGGTGACCAGCTTGAAGGTGGAGCCCGGCGGGTAGAGGCCGCCGATGGCGTAGTTGATCAGAGGTTTGCGCTCGTCCTGCTCCAGGGCCAGGTAGTCCTCGCCGATGCCCTCGGAGAAAATGTTGTTGTCGAAGGAGGGCAGGCTCACCAGGCCCAGGACCTCCCCGGTCTGGGGGTTCATGGCGATGGCCACCGCGTTGGGGGAGTCCACGTCCTCCATGGCCCGGGAGAGGGACTGGTACATGACCTTCTGCAGGCGCAGATCAATGCTCAGGCGCAGGTTCTGGCCTGGCACGGGATCCACCACATCCCCCACGGTGCGCTTCTCCCGGCCCAGGATGTCCACCTCGATGTACTTGCTGCCCGGCTGTCCTCGCAGGGCGTCCTGGTAGGTGAACTCCACGCCGTTCAGCCCCACCTGCTCGTTGGGATTGGTGTAGCCCCGGGCCTCGTAGCTCTCGCTGGCCAGGGCCGGGATGGGCCCCATGAAGCCCAGCACGTGGCTGATCAGCTCGCCGAAGGGGTACTCCCGCACCGGCTCCTGGATGACCCGCACCCAGGG
This sequence comes from Caldilineaceae bacterium, assembly GCA_015494005.1. GTDB lineage: Bacteria > Chloroflexota > Anaerolineae > Caldilineales > Caldilineaceae > S144-5. The sequence continues at coordinate 4,765 of WGCB01000240.1, read as the reverse complement.
CAGCTGGTAGGTCTGCTCCGCGATGCGGAAGGCATCCTCCCGCTCCACCAGGTCCAGGATGATGATGGGCTCGAAGGAGCTCCCCTGGATGCCGATCTCCACGGCTCGTTTCACCACCGCCACCAGCCCCTCCAGGGGGAGAGGGATGGAGAGATCCGGGATGACCGTGAGCACCTGGGGCACCTCGCCCCCTTCCTCCTGGGCGCTGTAGACGGGCACGGTGACCGTGGTGAACTGGAGCTGCACCCCCGCGGACTCGGCAGCCCTGGTGAAGTCGGCCCGGCCCAGGCGCAGGAACATGGTCCGCCCAATGCCCAGGGCCACCTCCAGGTCCGTGTCCGCCTCCATGTTCACCAGCAGCTCCCGGATGGCCAGGGCCAGCTCGTCCGCGTCCGTGTCCAGGTCGTCCGGCGGCAGGTCCGCGGGGACGATGGCGATGGCGAAGCTGGGCCGGTTCCGGGCCAGGATCTCCCCGTTGCGATCGTAGATCACGCCCCGGGGCGGGGGCAGCTCGATGAGCCGAAAGCGGTTGCGATCCGCCTGCTCCCGGAAGACGTCCCCCTGGCCGATCTGCAGCTGGTAGAGACGCCCCACCAGGAGCAGGAAAGCCAGGAGCAGCCCGATGCGCACCACCCGCAGAGAGACCGACGGGGTGCGCTCAAGTCCGTCCAACATGGCTCAGACCACCTCCCGGCGTTCAGGGATTCGGTTCAGCAGGGGCGTCAAGAGCAGCATCAGCACTCCGTTGTAGATGACCTCCGGCACAGCCAGGCGCTCCAGCATGGCCCGCCAGGGGAAGTTGGTCTCCAGCATGGCCAGGATGGTCAGATAGACGGCGGCGTAGCTCAGGGTGCCCAGGGCGGTGACGAAGACGGGCACCAGCAGGTTGGTGCGGTAGAGGGTGCGATGGCCCAGGCCAGCCACCATGGCCGCTGCCATCAAGGCCAGGCTAGAGGCGCCCATGGGCCCGCCGGAGAAAACATCCAGCCAGAGCCCGCCCACGAAGCCCCAGAGCAGGCCTTCCCGGCGACCGTGGAAGAGGGTCCACCCCACCACGAACAGGAGCATGGGGTTGGGCCGCACATGCAGGATGGCCAGCCGAGGGACCACCACGCTCTGCAGGACGGCCAGGATGCCCAGGGCTGGCACCATGACGTAGATCAGCAGGCCTCTGCTCACCGGCTAGGGGTTCTCCTCCCTCGGCTCCGCCGGCGGGGTGGGCTGGTCCAGGCCCTCCTCCGGGGCCGTCGGCGGGGCCTCGGGCGGGCTGTCCAGCTCCGGAACAAACTCCAGCGGATCGAAATTGGTCACCACCATCACCAGCTCCAGGCGGTCGAAGTCCACCGTGGGGCGGATCACCGCCTGCTGGAAGATCTCGAAGTCTCGCTGCCGGATCTCGATCACCTGGCCGATGGGAATGCCCTTGGGGAAGTTGCCGCCCAGCCCGGAGGTGAGGACGATCTCGCCCACGCTGAACTGAGCGCCTTGGGGAATGAAGTCCATGATGGGGTTGTCGCCCGGGCGACCGCTCACCGCGCCGGTCAGGCGGCTGCTCTGCAGGATGGCGTTCACCGTGCTGGTGGGGTCCGTGATGAGGAGCACCTTGGATGTGCGCTCCGTCACCGAGCTGATGCGGCCCACCAGCCCCTGGTCCGTGACCACGGGCATGCCTGGCTCGATGCCATGCTGTCGGCCCAGGTCGATGAGGAGGAAACTGCGGAAATTGTTGGTGTCCCGGCCCACCACCTTGGCCAGGATCTGCCCGCCCCGCAGCTCCAGGCCCGGGCGCACCTCCGCGAAGGCCAGCAGCTCCCGCAGGCGCTGGTTCTCCCGCTCCACTTCCCGCAGGCGCAGGTTCTCCACCAGCAGGCTGCCGTTGACCCGCTCCAGCTCCGCGTTGCGCCGCTGCAGGTCCCGGATCTCTCGCAGGCCGCCCACGAACTCGGCCACGCTGTTGGTCAGGCCGGTGACGCTGATCTGGGCCGGGGAGGTGACGATGGCGATGACGTTTTCCACCACGGCCAGGCGGCCGGTCACCTGCAGGGCCATGATCACCAGGGCCGCCAGGGAGAGGACGACCAGGCGAATCCCTATGTCGGCCACAGGCCAGAACCGTCGCTCGCTGTCACGCATGGTGGTTGGTCAGAATGGGCTCGCGGCCCCAGGCTCACCGGGCAGGCCGGGGCTGGAAGCCTAGCGGATCGCGCTCTTGCGCTGCATGGTGGCCAGGGTCTCCCGGTAGTACTCCGGCTTCTCCAGGATCATCCCGGTGCCGATGGCCACGGAGGTGAGCGGGTTGTCGGCCACGTAGACGTGCATGCGGGTCTCGTCCTGGAGGCGGTTGGCCAGGCCGTGGAGGAGGGCGCCGCCCCCGGCCAGGACGATGCCATGCTCCATCAGGTCGGCAATGAGCTCCGGCGGCGTCTCGTCCAGGGTGTCCTTCACCGCGTCCACGATCACGTCCACGGAGCTGGCCAGGGCCTCCCGGATCTCCACCGAGCTCATCTCCACCGCCTCGGGCAGGCCCGTGATCAGGTTGCGCCCCCGGATGATCATGGTCCGCTCCTGCTCCATGGGGTAGGCGGAACCGATCTCGATCTTGGCTCGCTCGGCCATGCGCTCCCCGATGAGCAGGTTGTACTTCTGCCGGGCGTAGTTGATGATGTCCTCGTTCATCTCGTCCCCGGCCACCCGGATGGAGCGAGAGACCACGATGCCCCCCAGGGAGATGACCGCCACCTCGGTGGTGCCACCGCCGATGTCCACGATCATGGAGCCGATGGACTCGGTCACCGGCAGGCCAGCGCCGATGGCCGCGGCCATGGGCTCCTCCACCAGGCCGGCCTCCCGGGCCCCGGCGCTCACCGCCGCGTCCCGGACCGCGCGCTTCTCCACCTCCGTCACGCCGGAGGGGATGCCGATGACCACTCGAGGCCGGGCCGTGCCCAGGGCGCGGTTGCCGTGGACCTTGGCGATGAAGTAGTGGATCATCCGCTCCGTCACTTCGAAGTCGGAGATCACTCCGTCCTGGAGTGGGCGCACAGCCACGATGTGGGCCGGCGTCCGCCCCACCATCTCCTTGGCCTCCCGGCCGATGGCCTTCACTGCGTTGCGCCGCTTGGAGGATCTATCCAGAGCCACCACAGATGGCTCATCGATGACGATACCGCGCCCCTTCACATGGACCAGGGTGTTGGCCGTCCCCAGGTCGATGCCGATATCCAGTGAAAACAGGCCCAGTAACCAATCTAGCGGGTTGGTCACGCCCCTACCTCTCCTTCTTGCACAAACATTCTTTCATGGGAGCCCCGTCCTCCGGGAAAAGGCCCGGAAGGCTCTCTCCGCTCGGGAGAAACTGCCTCCTGGACCAGGCGAATCTCGCGCCGGTGAGCTGGGGCCGTCCTTTTGCACCCCACATTGTACCCGCAGCACCCACCTGAGCACGAAATCGGCGTGACGAAGATCGAATCCCGCCGGGTTGCCATGCCCTGACAGAAGGCCGATATGTAAGCAAATTACACTAGATTATACCACAGACCAAAACTTCCCAAAAAAGCCACCCAGCCCGCTTTGTGGTATAATTCCCTCCGTGATTGACCCTTCCGAGAGCCTGGATCTGCCGGTGAGCCAGAGAGAAAAGCACCCATTTCAGCAGCAGATCCTCCGTGCCATCCGCCAGGCCCAGGTCTGCTACACCCTGTTTCCGCCCCCTTCGCCTGACCGCCCCCCGGCCCCGGTGACCGTCGGCGTCAGCGGCGGCGCGGACAGCATCTGCCTCCTGCACGCCCTCGCCCAGCTCCAGGAAGCCCTCCACATCCGCCTGCACGTGGCCCACCTGGACCACAGCCTGCGCCCGGAGTCCCAGGAGGAAGCGGCCTTCGTGGCCCGCCTGGCCCAGGAATGGGGACTGCCCTTCCACCACCGCCGGCTGCTCCCTGGCGTCCTGGAGGGGCCGGGCGTCAACCTGGAGGAGGCGGCCCGCCGGGCTCGCTACACCTTCCTCTGGGAAGTGGCCCAGGAGATCACCCCGGGCGAGCAGGAGCCCATCCTGGCCCTGGCCCACACCCAGGACGACCAGGCAGAGACGGTGCTCATGCGCCTGCTCCGGGGGAGTGGGCTGGAGGGACTGGGCGGCATGCGCTGGATGAGTCGGCTGGCGCCCCCGGATCCCCGCCTGGAGCGGCCGCCGGACGAGCCGACGAAGACACGCCCGGTGCGTCTGGTCCGCCCCCTGCTCCAGGTCTCCCGGGAACAGATCCTGGGCTACCTGGCCGAGGCCGAGCTGTCCTGGCGGGAGGATCCCAGCAACCGGGATCCGCGCTTCCTGCGCAATCGCCTGCGCCATCAGATCCTGCCCCAGCTGGCGGCCATCAACCCCCGCATCCGGGAGAGCCTGGCCCAGACCGGCTTCATCCTGGCGGAGGAGGCGGAGCGGGCGGCTGCCCTGGACTGGGCCGGGCTGGAGCGAGCGCTACACGAACCACCCCAACCGGGAGAGCGGGTGATCCTGGAGGTGGCGGCCCTGCGGGAGCTGGACGTGGCCACCCAGCGAGGGGTCCTGCGCCGGGCTGTGAAGCTGGTCCTGGCCGGCCAGCCGGGGGCGACGAGACCGGGCGACGAGACAGCTTTCCGCCACATCGAGGAGCTGCGCTGCCGCCTCCAGGCCGAGGAGCAGGCCAGCGGCCCCCACCCCCTGCTGGGACCGGTCACCTGGACCCTGGCCCCGCCCTTGCTCAGCCTGCACCGGGCAGACGTCCTGCCCTTC
>WGCB01000239.1 GCA_015494005.1 Caldilineaceae bacterium | reverse complement strand
AGCGGGGGCGGCTTCCAGTATAGCCCAGAGCGGCCCAAGCCGCAATCCGGGGTGCGGATTTCCAGGAGCACGCCAGTTTGCCAAAGCCACCGTTTGTGAGTAAAGTCTTTGGGAAACAACCCTTGCCGGGCTGCACGGCCTTTCGTCGCCGTCTTTTTCGCCCGCCCCCTCACTTTTGGGAAACAGACGAGGAACAGCCGCATGACCACAAGCAAACCTGAACCAATGTCCACGGGCGTCCCACCAGCGCCCCCAGAAGCCTGGATGTTCGAGGACGAGATCGACCTGCGGGAGTACATCGAGGTCCTGATCAAATGGCGGCGAGAGATCATCCTCATCACGCTAGCTACGGCCTTCGTGGCAGCGCTGGGCGTGCTGGCCTTCCGCCTGCTCCTGCCCCCGAAGTACGAGGCCGTGGCCCGGGTGGCCATCGACCGGGTGACAAGCGCCATCACCTTCGACGAGCGCTTCCGCACCCTCTCCGAGGACCTGGCCCAGCAGGCCATCACCGACTCCAACGCCCGGCGAGCCGCGCTGGTGGGCCTGGCCTCCAACGGCGCAGTGGCGGAAGCCGTGATCCAGGAGTTAGGGGATCTCCTCACCGAGGAGGAGCGGGACCCGTCCATGCTCCTGGAGATGGTGGAGGCCCAGATCGCCCCGGGCATGGACAGCCGCACCCCCAGCGATCTCATCGAGATCAAGGTGACCGCGGACTCGCCAGAGAAGGCCGCGGCCATCGCCAATGCCTGGGCCAAGCACTACGTGGAGCAGGTCAACTCCCTCTACGGGCGGGTGCCGCCGGTGCTGCTCAGCTCGGTCCAGTCCGAACTGAACGACGCCAAGACCGAATACCAGGATGCCCAGCAAGCCCTGGAGACCTTCCTGGCCACCAGCCAGCTGGACCGACTGAACCGGCTCATCACGGAGAAGAAGCAGCTCATCGACAGCCTGACCGCCGGCACCCAGACCACCACCCAGGCCATCATCTTCAAACAGGAGCTCCAGGACAGCCTCCGCCGGCTGGACCAGGCCTACATGGAGAAAAACCGGCTGGAGCTGCTGCGGGAGAACGCCCTCATGCTCCAGGAACAGGCCCAGAATGGAGGCGAGACCGCCGCCCAGACCAACAGCCTGGCCCTGCTCCTGCTGAAGGTCCAGCTCCTGGGGGCGGCGGACGGCTCCCAAGGGGTGACGAACCAGCCCCCAGGCGGGAAACTGGGCCTGCCCATGAGCCTGCAACTGGCCCTGGGCGACACGCCGGGCGCCCAGGCCAGCAGCGGCCAGCAGGTCGCGGACCTGGCCGCCCTGATCGCCAAGCTGGACAGCCGCATCGCCGGGCTGGACCAGGAGATCGAGGAGCTCTCCCAGGGGCTGCTCAGCGGCGAGGAGTACCGGCTCCTGAGCCAGGACCTGTCCGAGAAGGGCGCGGTGGCCCAGATCATCGAGAACCTGGAGACGGAGATCCAGGAGCTTCAGTCCCAGCTGGCCCGGGAGGAAGCCCGAAAGCGCCAGCTCACCCAGCAGCGGGACCTGGCCTGGAGCACCTTCACCACCCTGAGCAACAAAGCGGCGGAGCTGGAGCTGGCCGACACCACCATCAACAGCGAGGTGCGCTTCGCTGCCCCGGCCATCCCCCCCGCGGAGCCGGTGGAGGGCCCCAGCCTCATCATGACCACGGCCCTGGCCGGTGTGGTGGGCTTCATGCTGGCCATCTTCATCGCCTTCTTCGCCAACTTCATGGAGCAGGAGCCCTTCCTCTCCCGGCGCCGGGAGGCAGCAGCCAGCGGATAGGCCCGCCATCCTCCTCAGGACGAAAAAGCGTCGGCGCTCTCGGGTTCGCCGACGCTTTCTTTTTCTTGGTGTATAATTTGCCTGCCCCCACCCGAACAAGGCCCACGTTGAGGCTGCGACCGAACCCGTTCCAGGACGCCATGATCGCCGCACCGCCCATCCGCCCACCCGCCTTCCTGCTGGCCTGGCTGCTGAGGAGCCAGGCGGACCTGCCTGGCCTGGCCGCCATCGTCCGCCGCGCCCTGGGCCTGGACCCGGCCATCTTCGCCCTGGTGGAGCAATCGCCCTGGGGCCTGCAGGTGGCCCTGACCGTGGTGGTCCTGGCCGGTTTCTCCGACGCCCTGGCCCAGAGCGTGATCCTCTTCGTGAACCGGGTGACGCCCCGGCGCTTCGCCATCGCCATCCTCCTCTCCACGGTGAGCCACCTGGCCGGCTACCTGCTCTGGACGGCCAGCATCTGGCTGGTGGGCCGCTACGTCTTCCACCAGGACGTGCCCTTCCAGGTGGTGGCCCGGGCCGTGGGCCTGGCCTACGCGCCCCAGATCCTGAGCTTCTTCGTCCTCACCCCCTACGCCGGCAGCTTTTTCGGCATGGTCCTGGCCGTCTGGACCCTGCTGGCCACCCTGGTGGCGGTGCAGGTGGGCCTGGACCTGACCCTGTGGCAGGCGGTGGCCGCCAGCGGGCTGGGCTGGATCCTGATCCAGGCCTGGCGGCGCACCCTGGGGCGGCCCATCCTGGCCCTGGAGCGCTGGCTGCAACGGCGCACGGTGGGCGTCCCCCTGGATGCCCGGCTGCAGGAGATCCCCAAACACCCCCTCTCCATCCGCATCCGCCAGTGGTGGGAGCGCCAGAGCGAGAAATGGAGCAAGGAGTCGCCCCATGAATGAGCTCTGGTTCGGGGAGCTGCTGACGCTCCTGGGGATCGGCCTGGTGGTCCTGCTGGTCTGGGCCGCCCTCTCCCCGCTGGAGACCCTGGGCTGGTGGGCTGGCTGGTTCGGGGACGAGGTCTACGGCTACAGCCTGCCCCAGGAGGAGGTGACGCCCCCCATCCGCCCGGAGCCGGAGTACTTCGTGGTCTTCCTCTCGGGGATCAGCCGGGTGGGCGGGGAGACCTACAGCCGCCGGGAGCGCAATTTCCTACGTCGCCTGAGCCAGGT
>WGCB01000238.1 GCA_015494005.1 Caldilineaceae bacterium | reverse complement strand
GACGAGCTCATCGACTTCAGCCAGACCTACTTCCTGGACGGCCAGAGCCTGCTGGTGCGAGAGGACTCGGGCATCAACGGCCTGTCGGATCTGGACGGGAAGACCGTGGCGGCCATCCAGGGCTCCACCTCCATCGACAACATCCAGGAGGCGGCCAACCGGCTGGGCATCCGCATCGACATCCTGCCCTTCCAGGAGTACCCGCCAGCCCTGGAGGCCCTGAAGGCCGGTCAGGTGGACGCCCTGACCACCGACAGCGTGGCCCTGAGCCAGTTCGCCAAGGACAACCCCGGGCTGAAGGTGGCTGGCGGTCGCTTCACCAGCGAGCCCTACGGTCTGGGCCTGCCCAACTTCGACAACCGCTTCCAGGACCTGGTCAACTTCACCCTGCAGGAGATGAAGCTGGACGGCACCTACGATCGCATCTACCGCAAGTGGTTCGGGAACGACACGCCGTATCAGGTGGAGATCTGGCCCGGCGAGAGCTACCTGGACGTGAACATGATCCCCATGCTGCGCATCCCGGCTGGCGAGTTCCTGCGCGGGTACAACGGCGGCTTCCCGGACGAGCAGCCGGAGCAGACCATCTACCTGGACGAGTTCTACATCGACCAGTACGAGGTGACCAACCAGCAGTACGACCGCTGTGTGCGGGCGGGCCAGTGTCGCCTGCCGGCCCTGCCTCGCTCGGTGAACTTCGGCCGCTACTACGCGGACTCGGCCTTCCGCAACCACCCGGTCATCTGGGTCACCTGGGATGATGCGGCCCAGTACTGCGCCTTCGCGGGCAAACGGCTGCCCACGGAAGCCGAGTGGGAGAAGGCGGCTCGGGGCACCCAGGGTTTCCTCTACCCCTGGGGCAACGAAGCGCCCAAGCCCGGCCAGGCCAACTTCAACTACATCCACCGGGATGTGGCGCCGGTGGGGTTCTACTCCGGGGATTCCAGCCCCTATGGGCTTTTCGATACAGCCGGTAACGTGCGAGAGTGGGTGGCGGACTGGTACCAGTGGGATTACTACAAGGTCAGCCCCACCCGCAATCCACAGGGACCGGACCAAGGTGTAACCAAAGTGCTGCGAGGTGGCGCATGGAACGACACGGATCAGGCGCTGCGGGTGACCATCCGCAAGAACTTCCTGAAGGAGAGCTACGACTCCAATCTGGGCTTCCGGTGTGCCAGCTCCACATTCCCGCCGTCCAAGTAGGGGACCGACCCGGACGGTGCAGGCCTTCCTAAAACGGAGGCAGTAAGGCGAGATAGTGGCGATGAACCCAACGACCGACAACAAAGACTACTACGAAATACTGGACATCTCCACGGATGCTAAGCTGGACGAGATTCGGACCCAATATCGGCGCATGGTCCGGATCTATCACCCGGATCGCTTCCGCAACCCAGCAGACAAGGAGTATGCAGAGCGCAAGATCAAGGCGATCAACGAAGCCTTCCAGGTCCTCTCAGACCCAGAGAAGAGGCGCAGCTACGATCGACGCCGGAACCTGATGGACTCGGCGGGGAGTGGCCAGGGCCGCCCCACAGCCCGGCCCATCGCCACCCCCCAGACCCTGGACTTCGGCGCCCTCTCCCCTGGGGCCCAGAAGGTCCTCTCCTTCCAGGTGGACAACCAGGGCGGGCCGGTGACCAGCTTCAGCTTCGCCTACAGCGAACACCATTCCTGGTTCCAGGTAGTCCAGGCAGATCATCAGCACAACGGCACGCCCTTCCCCATGGACATCCAGGTGCGGGTGGACACCTCATCCCTGGAGCCGGGCACGGATCACCTAGGCTGGCTGGACGTCTACCTGGACGAAGTCTCCACCCGGGTGTTCATCAAGATGCGGGTGAAGGGGGAGGAGGAGGCCACCCTCCGACCTACCGCCCCCTCCAAGGTGATGGTTCCCCTGCTGGCGGTGGCCGGGCTCTTGGTGCTGATCTGGATCGGCTTCACCCTGTGGCCAACCGTCTCTCCATCCCTGACCGAGGCCGAGAGCCCGCCGGCCGTGGGTGGGCCCGAGACGCCCCTGGTCATCCCCACCTACCCGGATCGCCTGCTCTTCACCGTCTACGAGAACGACCAGCCCACCCTGGCCGTGGCCAGAGCCGACGGCAGCCAGCAGACCATCCTGCCCCTGCCGGGCCACTCCGCAGTCTGGGCGCCCAATGGCCGACGCCTGGCCTACCTGGCGGAGAAGAACGACACCACCCAGATCTACCTGGCCGAGGTGGACACCGGCGCACCGGTCCAGCTCACAGCCACGCCCGGCGCCAAGTCGGAGCTGGCCTGGGCCCCGGACAGCCAGCGCCTGGCCTTCCTGGCCCGAGACGAGCAGGGGCAGACCCTGCAGGTGTTGGACATCCCCAACGGGGTCCTGCGCATCCTCACCGCCCCGGACCAGGGCGAGGTCCGGCACTTTTCCTGGGCGCCGGACGGGGAGTCCCTGGCCTTTGACCTCTTCAAGGGCGACACGAGCCATGTCTACCACATGGAGGCCAACGGCGGCGAGCTCCACCAGGTGGTGAATCTGGCCGGGCGAGAGCCCCACTGGTCCTCGGATGGCAGCCGCCTGCTCTTCGTCACCGATCGGGGCATCTACACCGTGGATGCGGTTCACGACCGGGACCTGCGCCGGGTGACCGTGATCGGCGACTCCCAACAGGCCCGATGGTCGCCCGACGGCCAGTGGATCGCCTTCGTCACCAGCTTCAAGAGCGAAGACGGCAACCCGGACCTCTGGGTG
>WGCB01000237.1 GCA_015494005.1 Caldilineaceae bacterium | reverse complement strand
CCACAGGAGACCGTCCGCATCATCATCGTGGACGACCATCCCGTCTTCCTGAAGGGGCTCTACTACATCCTGGAGCGCCAGGAGGCCATCCAGGTGGTGGGGGAGGCCACCAACAGCGAGGACGCGGTGCGCCTGGTCCAGCGCCAGCGGCCGGATATGGCCATCGTGGACCTGGAGCTGCCGGAGCATGGGGGCCTCTGGGCCATCCAGCAGATGCTGGCCGTGCATCCGGCCCTGAAGATCATTGTGCTCACCGCCTCGGATCGGGTGGAAGACCTGAAGGGCGCGCTCCAGGCCGGGGCTTTGGGCTACTTGGTCAAAGGGGCCAACCCGGCGGAGATGCTGGACGCCATCCTGGCCGTGCGCAGCGGCAACTCCTACGTGACGCCCAAGCTGGCGGGTAAACTCATCCACCTGATGACCCATCCCCAGCCCGCGGATCCCCTGGCAGAGCTGACACCCCGAGAGACCCAGGTGCTCCAGCTCATCGCCCAGGGCAAGACCAACTTCGAGATCGGCCGGGAGCTGGGCCTGGCGGAGAAGACCGTCAAACAGTACAACACCTCCATCTTCCGCAAGCTGGACGTGCGCAGCCGGGTGGAGGCCGCCCTGGTGGCCCGGGAGCGGGGATTGGTCTGATATCTCCCCTGGGGCCAAGCCGGTCCGCAACAGAAAAGCCGAGCTCCCAGATGAGCTCGGCTTTTTCGCGTGGAGAAATGGGGGCTTTGCCCGATCTCACTCGGCCTTCAGGAAGGCCCGGATGGCCAGCAGATCCTGGTCCGTCAGCTCAGGATGGCCGCCGCATGGGGGCATGGGCGGGCCGGCCGCTGGATCGGTGGCGCCCTCCTCCTCTTCCACGTGGCCGCCCTGGCGCACGAAGGTCACGAAGTGCTCCCCATCCCCGTCCTGGACCAGCTCGGAGCTCACCAGGGCCGGTCCCAGCCCCGCCACGCCCTGGCCGTCCGGTCCGTGACAGGCCTGGCAGGCCTGGCTGTAGAGCTGAGCCCCGTCCGAGCTGGCCACAGCCATGGCGGCCGGTGTGGGGGCATCCGGCGGCATCTGAATGACCGGCAGGGCCGTGGGCTCGGGCGGCGTGGCCGTGGCTTCCTGGCCCTGGGTCTGGGCCAGGACGAGGAACGCCCCCACCACCAGGACCACGATCCCCGTCACCGGGAGCCAGGGCCGCCGGTAGGGTTCGTCCTCCTCGGGCTCGGCCGGCTCGTCCCCGTAGTAGGCCACCAGGGCGGCGATGGTGATGATGCTGAAGGCCACCAGGGCCAGGAAGGGGATGGTCACGAAGCCGAACCAGTTGATCCACATGGTGGTGCAGGGCACACCGGCCTGGCAGACCGTGTGACCGCCGAAGAGCTGTGTCTTCTGGAGCAGGTAGTGGTAGGTGGAGACACCCTGGCCCAGGATGGACAGGGGCAGCACGAAGTAGGGCAGGCGGCTGTCCGGCAGGAGGATGCCCACGGCGATGATCAGGGCCAGAGGGTACATGAGAATGCGCTGGTACCAGCAGAGGGTGCAGGGGATGAACCCGGCCACTTCGCTGAAATAGAGGCTGCCGGACATGGCGATCCAGGCGGCCAGCAGGGCGACGTACGGGCTGGACCTGGCCAGCCAGCGGGCCAGAGGGCTCTCGCTCTCCATCTCCATGGTTCCTCCCACTTGGGGTGCAACGGACCGGGTTGAGGCCCGGTTTGGCGACGAATTTGGCGGGTCTATCTTCCCACGGCCGCCGCGGTTTTGTCAAAGATCCAGCCTTCGAGGGGATGCTCCAGGGCAGCGGTGACCCTCCCTGCGGGCCGACTTTCGATTTCCGCTCCGCGACTTTCCCCTCGCGATTTCTTCCTCGCGACTCTTCCAGACGCGAGGAGGCCAGAGGACGGGGTGCGTCCTCTGGCCGGAGGGGAAACTGCCTGTGCTAGGGGGTTAACGTCGCACAGTGGGCAGGAAGATACGGATGGTGTGGCTGCTGGGTGCGCCGCTCTGGACGGTGACCCGGGCCGGGCCGTACTCGTTGAGCGTGCCGTCCAGCTCCACCTCCTGCAGCCAGTAGTAGGCCGTGCCTTCCAGGGGCTGGCTGTCCAGGTAGGTGTAGGTGGCGCCGCTGCCTTGGCCCTTGGCCAGGATGAGGCTGGAGGTGATCAGCTGGGCCTGGCTGCGGTCGGGGCTGGCGCTCCGCCACAGGTGGAAGCCCCAGGTGCCCATCTCTCGGCCGGTGACCCAGCGCAGCTCCACGCCGCCGTCCACCGGGGTGGCGGTGAAGCTCAGCAGCTCCACGGCCGTGGGCACGATGTCCACGCTGCTTTCACCCTGGGCCGGGTTGACCGGGTCGCCGAACTGGTCCAGCACATCCGGGACCAGGCGCACCAGGTTCACCGTGTGCACAGCCTGGACGAGGCGGAAGACCGTGGTGAAGGAGACCGACTGGCCGGGCTCCAGGTCGCCCAGGTCCGTGGTGACGTCGCTCCAGAAGAGGCGGCCGTCGTTGCCGTTCACCGTCACCTGGGGAGCGCTGATGTCCGTGCGCAGGAACTCCAGCACCTGGGCCTCGTAGAGGTCCTCCACCGGGATGACGTCCAGGCGGGTGTCGCCCGGATTCTGGATGGTGATGGTGAAGGTGAGCTCCTGGCCCACCGTCACCACGCCGTCCGCGGGCTCGGTCAGGCTCTTGCTGATGGAGACCCGAGGGTCGGTGATGCGCACCGGGGCATCGTCTTCCCGGCGGGGCGTCGGCCGCTGGAGGATGTCCTGGGCGCCGTCCACCACGGCTCGGTTCACGGTCTGCTGGTTGGGCAGATCCTTGGTGCTGGCCAGGGCCCGGAAGGTGATCTGCACGGTGATGCTCTGTCCGGGGGCCAGGCTGCCGGCGTCGGTGAGGTCGTTCCAGCTCAGCTGACCGGCGGCGCTGCTGTCCGGCCCAGGGGTGGCGCTCAGGAACTGAAGGTAGGTGGCGTCGTAGCTGTCCGCCAGCGGCACCAGGGCCAGATCCGTCTCACCGCTGTTGGTGACGGTGATGGCGAAGGTCATCTCCTGGCCGACTCGCACGATGCCGTCCGCCGCTGCCCCCTCCCGGACCAGTTCCTTGGTCAGGGTCACATCCGGTAGGGCGGGCTCGGGCGTATTGGTCGGCGTAGCCGTGGGTTCCGGCGTATTCGTCGGCGTGGCCGTGGGCTCAGG
>WGCB01000236.1 GCA_015494005.1 Caldilineaceae bacterium | reverse complement strand
GTCACCCGGGAGGGGAAGTGGGGCTGGAGGCCGACCTGCTCCAGCAGGGCCGCGTCCGTGGCCGTGCCGGCCCAAGGGTTCTGGCTCGGGTCCAGGGTCACCCCGGTCACCTGGAAGGGCAGGCCGGCCAGCTCCAAGGTGGGCAGAGGCCCGGCCAGGAGCGTCTCCTGGAGGAAGGCGGAGAGGGTGGGGGAGATGCTGGTGATGCGCAGGAAGTACTCCTTCTCCGGGGAGAAGCTGGAGCTTCCCTGGCGGCGCACCCCCTCACCCCACACGTCGGAGACGGTGAAGGGGCGCTCCTGGTTGGGCTCGTGGAGGCGCTGGGCCAGCTCTGGGTCCTGGGCCGCTACCAGCTTCAGGAAGGCCGCGTGGGTGGCGCGTCCCAGGTAGGCGGGCAGGGTGGCGCTCCGCTGGGGTTTCAGGGTGAAGACAGCAGCCATGAACATGGCGGTTCGGCTCCTTTCCGCAGGTGCAGGGCAGGTGCAGCCCGGCCTCAGGGGCGGTGCAGGTTCAGGTCGATGACATCGATGGACTTCTCCACGTCCAGCACGCCCTGGTGGTAGCTGGCGGCCACCATCTGGGCATCCAGCCCCAGCTCCAGGCAGGCCAGGATGGCCCCCGCGGTCATGGCCGACGTGCCGCCGGTCACATCGCAGATGAGGTCCGCCGGGGAGAAGCCCAGGGTGGCGGCGTGGGAGACGGCCCGGCTCACCGCGTTGGCCGTGTCCTTGGGGCGAAAGTGATGGGTCACCTCCTCCTGGTGGGTGCGCAGCTCTGGATACTTGCGCTTCAGCCCTTGGGCCACCGGCTCGGTCCGATCCGTGATCAGGAACCAGATCTGCTCCAGGGTGGGTTGGTGGTGGTCGATGGCCCAGGGGCCGGTCTCGTCGCTGTGGCCGCCCAGGAGCAGGATGAGCCCGCGCCGGGGGGCTGGCCGGTCCCCCATGGGGATGGTACGGGGCGGGCGGAGCAGGCGGATCAACGCGGTGAGCAGGAAGTAGGCCGCGCCCAGGAGGAGCACGGTCAACAGGGCCAGGAGGAGCACCGGGATGTCCAGGGCCTGGCTCAGCCCGGTGAGGAGCTGCTCCGTGGCGAAGGTGACGATGATGGCGTAGAGGAAGACCAGGGGCGTGTTGGAGATGCGCCGGAACCAACGTCGTAGTCGCCGCATGGGTCAACACCTCCTGCGGGCCGGGGCCCGGGCCGTCCGCAGTCCCCGGCTCGCCGCCATTTCGTGGCGCCGGCGCGTCCCGCCGGCCATGGGATAGAAGACGTCGATGGGAATCACAAGTTGAACCTCCCTGGGAATGTACGTTTTCGGCCATCGCGTCGGGGGGGATGCTCCGCCCGCATCCATTCACGGACAGGGCAAGCCCTGTCCCTACATATTCGTATCTTCTTCGGAAAACCGCCGGGCAATCTCGGCGGCCATGGGATCGGCACCTGTTGCCAAGGGATTGTATCGATCCATTGCCCATCGGCGTGGGTTTTCGTGGATATACCGGCGTATAGACGCCAACATCTGCTCACTGCGCACTATCCGATCGTGGAATGACCGCTGCCATACCGCGACCCCGGTTCGACCCACCATGCGGTTCACCTGAATGGCGGAAATGGACTTGAAGGCTCGAATCACATCCGATAGCGTCACCGCATTCTCAGCAGCATCCAGGGATGCAATTCGCGGCTCAAATGCAAGCCACAAGAGGCCGTGTACGTGGTTCGGCATCACCACAAACGCATCCAGGCGTACGGTTGGAAATCGCTCAGGCAAAGAGTCCCATGTTTCCCGTACGATTTGACCGGCTTCGCTTAGCCGCATCGCGCCATCCTGAACTTCGCCGAAGAGATATGTCCGGTCGCGCGTGCAAATGGTAACGAAATACGCCCCGGCTTGGGAATAATCGTGTCCTGACAGGCGCAACCGTTTCCTCTGTGGCCATTCACGTGTCATATTCGTCTCCGCATCCGTTATCCACCCCCGTCCCACGGGCCAAATCGACCGGTAGGGGCGGCGCTTGCTCTGCCCGCATCCATTCACGGACAGGGCAAGCCCTGTCCCTACAACCATTCGTCATTCACGGCCATCGCGCAGGGGCGGTGCTTGCCCGCCCGCATCCATTCACGGATAGGGCAAGCCCTGTCCCTACATCCACCCGCGATTCACGGGCTGGGCAGGGGCAATTCGTCCAATTGCTCGCACAGCCGCCGCACTTTGCCCTCCAACTTACTCGTCCTCATGGCCCCTTTGCGTTTGCCCGCGTGGAGGATGTCGTTGCGCACCTGGCCGATCTGGTCAAAGAGGGTCACGGCCAACTCCGCCCGGGGCACGTCCGCGAAGAGGGACTCCACCAGGGTCACCTTCTTTTCCCTCCGGGCCCGAAGGAGCCCACCAAACGCCCGCTCCATCTCGCTGCGGAGCCCTCTGTCCAGCACGTCCTCTTGCCCCAGATGCAGCATGGCCCAGGTGACCAGCCACTCCCGAGCCACCGCGATGGCCTGGACCAACTGGTTCTGCTCCAGGTACCAGTGCACCAGGTCCCGCTCCACGGCCAGGGTCCTCACCGGATCCTGGGCCAGGGTTGCCTGGTCCAGGGCCAGGGGTGTGTAGGCATCGATGACCCGCTGGCTGAGCGGGCGGAAGGGTTGGGCATGGTGGCCGATGCGCTCGGTGACCTCCAGGAGCCGGGTGCGCAGGGCCTGGCTGGCTTCCATGGCCTCGGCCGGGCGGATCAGCCGCAGCGCGGTGGAGACCTGCTCCAAGGCATTGGCGGCGCTCTTCACGCTGTGGGACCACTCCCTCAGCGCCTCCTTGCCGGTAGAGCGGGGATCGGGCTGGGTGCTGCGCAGCTGGGCCGCCAGGTCCCGGGCATCGCCGAAGCGGATGAAGCGATCCGCGGCGGTCATCCAGTCGAAGAGCTCCACGAAGCGGGTGAGGTCGATGACCGGGGCTCGGTTCGGGTCTACGCTGGTGTCCCGGGCCTCGAAGTTGCCGTAGAGGACCGCCTGCAGGTCGATCTCCTTCACCGTGCGCAGATAGGCCGCGGCCAGGAAGGAGAGGAAGGGAAGGGAGCGGAAGCCGTGGGTGATGTCGAAGATCACCGGCTCCCGGTCCTCGATCTGGTCCACCACGGTCTGGAAAAGGGCCCACAGCTCCTCCTCGTTGGCCCCATCCGGGATGTCCACCGGCTCCAGCTCGGCCACGTAGTCCTCCACCAGCTGTTGGAACTGAGCCAGGTGTGTCTCCCGGGCCTTCTCTGTGACGAAGACCCGCATGGTCAGGTCCGGGTAGAAGCGGGCCAGGGCCACGCCGAAGAAGGGGGCCGTGTGCTCTCGCCCGTCGGGCATGACGTACACGGTCTCGAACGCTCTGCCTGCACCCAGGAATGTGATGGCCTTCACTCCATGCCTCCTCTATGTCCGCGCCTTGAGTTCCACCAGACACCAGCCCAGGGGCGAGATGGGCGTCTCCACCACCCGGCCCTGGGGATCTCGACGGATGCTCACCGCCACCCGCCGGCTCTTGGGGAAGGGATCGCCGGATCGGCGATGACCTCGGGCCAGGCGATAGTCGTCCACGATGCGCTCCATGAAGCGCTTGTCCGCCTGCAGCCGGGAACCGAAGGTCTTGTCCTCCCAGCCCGTGCCCCAGCCCAGGGCCACCAGAAAGCGCTGGGTACCCAGCTTCGCCCCGGCCAGCTGCTGGTAGAACTGGGCCACCGGGATTGCGCTGCGGATCTCCTTGAACCAGGCGGCCTCCCGCCGGGCGTGGTCTGTAGCGTGGGCGTGGACCACTCGGGGGAGCTGCTCCAGCCACTCCTGCCCCCGCAGCTTCAGCCCCCGCCGCTTGGCCCAGTCGGAGAAGAGGGCCCGATCCAGCTTCATGGTCAGCTTGATCGTCGCGTCCGGGCGGATGGCCTCCATCTCGATGGGAGCGGCCAGGTTGCCGCCTCGAGTGAGCACCCGGGCGTTGAGAAGCAGCAGCGCGTCGGGATCCAGCGGCGCACTGTCGCTCACCTGCAGGGCCCGGAGGAGGTCGTGGTTGGGGTCCTTGCCCAGCAGTTCCCGCTCGATCTGTTGGCCGGCCCACTTGCGGCTGCGCCCCAGGCGGCGGATCTCCGGCTGCAGCTTGGCTGCGGCCCAGGCC
>WGCB01000235.1 GCA_015494005.1 Caldilineaceae bacterium | reverse complement strand
CGGACGCCGGCAGCTGGGCGATGTGCTGGACCAGGGCCAGCCGGGCCCGGCGCACCGTCTCGTCCTCCGCATTGACCAGCACCGCCTCGAAGAAGCGGTCGATGGGCTCCTGGAGATCCCGCAGCACCTCCCCCAGGAGCTCCGCGGGATCCTCGGCCTGGGCCAGCCGGGCCGCGGCCGCCTGGTAGGCCGCGTGGAGCTGCCGCTCCTCCTCCGTAGTGTAGGCGGCAGGGTTCAGGGGCAGCTCCTCTTCCACGCCCCGGACGATGCGGGCACAGCGGGCATAGGCAGTGAAGGCCTGGGACCACCAGGGCTCCTTCACCAGCTGGGCCAGGGCCTGGGCAGCCCGCAGGGCCCGGTAGGGGTTGTCCCCCCGGACGGCCAGGACCGCCTCCACCACGTCGTGAGGGAAGCCCCGCTCACGAAGCCGTACATATAAACGGTTTCGGATAAGCTCTAGGAAGGCCTCTTCCTCTGTGTAAAGAACATATTCCTTTGCAGAGTTCTTTTGAATTTCTTCATCAATTTTCTGTTTGTTTGAAATTTGTTTTCGCGAATCTGGTCGCTCAGGCAATAAGACTAGCGTTTTCTCCGCAAGAACATATAAGGAAAGAGAAATCGACAGGTTGATCAGGAGTTCAACAATTCCAGAGGCAAGCCGCCGCATTCCATATGGATCCCGAGAGCCTGTGGGAAGTTCATCAACTCGGATTAGACCAAGAAGAGAGTCTGTTTTGTCAGCCAAACTCAAGGCGACCCCGGGAAGACTTTTCGGCGTCTCATCCCCGGCGAAACGGGGCAGGTAGTGCTCCCGGATGGCCCGGGCAACCTCTGGCGGCTCCCCGCTCTTCAGCGCGTAGATCTCCCCCATGATGCCCTGGAGGCTGGTCATCTCGATGACCATGGAGGTGACCAGGTCCGACTTGCAGAGGGCCGCGGCCCGCCGGGTCACCGCCTGCTCCTCGTCCGAGGCCCCCAGCATCTGGGCGATCTGGGGCGCCAGCTTCTCCAGCCGGTGCACCTTGTCCAGCATGGAGCCCAGCTTCTCGTGGAAGGTGAGGGTGGCCAGCCGGGGGGTGAAGCTCTCCAGGGGCTGGGCCGTGTCGTGACGGTAGAAGAAGTCCGCGTCCGCGTAGCGAGCCCGGATCACCCCCTCGTTCCCGGCCCGCACCACGCCTGGATGGGCCAGGCGGTCGGCGTTGGCCACGGTGACGAAATAGGGCAGGAGCTGCTCTGTCTCCGGCGAAACGATGGGGAAGTAGCGCTGGTGTTTCTTCATCACCGCGATGAGGACCGGCTGGGGCAGATCCAGGAAGCGCTCCTCGAAGGCGCCCCGCACCGCGAAGGGAGCCTCCACCAGGTCCGTCACCTCATCCAGCAGAGCCGGGTCCTCCGGCGTGACGCCCCCCACCTCCTGGGCCAGGCGATCCACCTGCTCCTGGATGCGCTGGCGCCGCTCCTCCCGGTCCAGGACCACGCCCTGGGCCGCGACCGCCTCCAGGTAGACGTCCGCCGAGGGGACGGTGAAGGTGGTGAAGCCGCCCGGGGGCAGGTGGGCCGCCGCGTCCGCGAAGCGGGGCCCTCGGCTCACCCGGCCACTGGTCACCCCGGCCCAGGTGAAGGGCACCACCTGGTCGCCGAAGAGGGCCACCATCCAGCGCAGGGGCCGGGGAAAGCCCACGTTGGTCTGGTTCCAGCGCATGGTCTTGTTCCAGCGCAGGCTGTCCATGAGCTGGGTGAGGAGCTCAGGCAACACCTCCTGGGCCGGGCGCCCCTCCACCCGCTTCACTGCGTAGACGTAGTTGTCCCGCACCACCAGGTCGGCCACATCCACCCCCTGGCTGCGGGCGAAGCCCAACGCGGCCTTGGTGGGCTGGCCCTCGGCGTCGAAGGCCCGGTCCGCGGGTGGGCCTCGCCGCTCCACCTCCTGGTCCGCCTGGCGGGGGGCCAGCTCCTGGACCAGGGCCACCAGCCGCCGGGGCGTGCCGGTGACGGTCAGCGGGCCGTGGTCCAGCCGGGCCTCCTCCAGGAGCCCGCTGAGGAGGTCCTGGAGCTGCTGGATGCCGTGGACCACGTCCGCTGGGGGCAGCTCCTCGGTCCCCAGCTCCAGGAGCAGGGTCTGGGGCGTGGTGACCAGGACCGGGGTTTCGGTCTCCGCCTGGGTCACGCCAGTCTGGCCGTTGCCCGCGCCTGCGTCCAGGCCGTTCTTCAGCCAGGGGAACTCCAGACGCTGGCGCTGCTCCACGTAGAGCTCCGCCACCTGACGGGTCTGGCGGCGCATGTCCGCGAAGAACTTGGCCCGCTCGGTCACGCCGATGGCGCCCCGGGCGTCCAGGATGTTGAAGGTGTGGCTCTGGCGCAGGATGTAGTCGTAGGCGGGGGCCACCAGCCCTCGTTCGATGCAGGCCTGGGCCTCGGCCTTGTAGAGCTGGTAGAGCTGCTTCTGCCGCTCCACATCGGCCAGCTCGAAATTGTAGACGCAGTGCTCGATCTCCTGCTCCCGGTAGATCTCGCCGTAGGTGTGGACGCCGTCGAAGTCGATGGCCCAGACCTCGTCCTTGCCCTGGAGGTACATGGCGATGCGCTCCAGGCCGTAGGTGATCTCCACGCTCACCGGGTCCAGGGTCAGGCTGCCGGCCTGCTGGAAGTAGGTGAACTGGGTGATCTCCTGGCCGTCCAGCCAGACCTCCCAGCCCAGGCCCCAGGCCCCCAGCGCAGGGGACTCCCAGTTGTCCTCCACGAAGCGGATGTCGTGGCGGGTGCGGTCCAGGCCGATGGCCTCCAGGCTGCTCAGGTAGAGCTCCTGGGGGTTGCCCGGGTCCGGCTTGAGGATGACCTGGTACTGGGTGTGCATCTGCATGCGGTTGGGGTTCTCCGCGTAGCGGCCATCGTCCGGCCGGAAGGAGGGCTCCACGTAGGCCACGTTCCAGGGCTCGGGCCCCAGGACGCGTAGGGTGGTAGCCGGGTTCATGGTCCCCGCGCCCACCTTCTCGCTGTGGGGCTGCCAGATGGTGCAGCCCTGGGCGGCCCAGTACTCGTGGAGCCGCATGATGATGTCCTGGAAAGAGAGGGGATTGGTCATGGGTGTTTACTCAAATTTCTTTCTAGTGCACGTTCAGAGGATGAATACGATTTTCTAGGACACTCAGCCGCCACTGTCACCCGAGAACCCGGAAGGGCGTGGGGGTGAAGGTCAGCACGAAGATCAGGATGACCAGGTAACCCACCCAGCGCCGCTTGGGATCCAGCTCCGTGACGTCGTCCAGGGTGGGCGGATGGTAGGGCCCGCCCAGGAGCAGGATCAGCAGCAGCCAGATGAACCAGCCCATCCAGCCCAGGTTGACCAGGAAAGGGAAGGCCTGCTGCAGGGGCGGCAGGGAAGCCAGCCCCAGAAAGGCCAGGACCCCCATGGCCGTCACGTTGATGGGCCGGGCCCTGCGGCCAAACAGGGCGAAGACCGTGTGGCCCCCGTCCAGCTGGCCCAGGGGCAGCAGGTTGAGCGCGGTCACCAGCAGGCCGATCCAGGCGGCGAAAGCGATCTGATTGAGGAAAACGTCCTCCCCCGTCACCGGGTTGGGCAGGGCTTTGCCGAAAACAAGAATCTTGGCATAATAGTACAACAAGCTATTGCCCTCCACCAGGATGGGCCCAGTGGATGGGATGGGCCGAACAGGGCTGGTGCTCAGCCCCCAGAAGAGCAGGGGCAAGGCCACGACCAGCCCAGCGATGGGGCCGGCCACGCCGATGTCAAAGAGCTTGCGCCGGTCCGGAATGGGCTCCCGCATTTGGATGAAGGCCCCCAGGGTGCCCAGCCCAAACGGCATGGGAATGAAATAGGGCAGGGTCACCGCCACCCGGTGGACCTGGGCAGCAAAGTAGTGGCCGAACTCGTGGGTGGCCAGGATGCCCAGCAGCGCGGCCGCGAAGGGCACGCCGCGCATCAGGCTGAAGGGCTCGCCTGGCTCCGCCCCGTAGCCGGCCCCCACGTAGAGGGTGCTGAGCACGGTCAGGAGGAAGAGCAGGCCGTTGATCCAGACCCGAGGCTTGGAGCGGGCGACCACCCCAGGCATGAGCTGCAGGATCACCCGGTCCGGGGTGCCGCCCGGGGCTCGGCGCAACATGGGCGTGTATCCCTGTTCGTTGAAGGCCTGGAGCCAGCGGCCAAAGACCTCATGGCTGGGCCGCAGCAGCCGCCCTTCCAGGATCAGCGCTCCCTCCATGCGGTTGGCCGGGACTCGGATGCGCTCGATCCGCATGTCCTGGGCCACGATGCGCACCGCCAGCTCCGCGGTAGCCTGTTGACCGGTCGCCTCCAGAGAGGCCAAAGCGATTTCCTGATCCATGCCCGTTTCCTGTTCGGTGAAGGCGTCGGCCTCGACGTGGGCAGCGGGCAACCGGAGCAGGCCTCACTTCACCCCTGCGCCGGCGCTGACTGCGTCCGAATTTTACCCCAAAAGCGGAAAATGAGATAAAAATCGACCGACAAGGACTTTCCCCCATGGAACACCCATTTCTGCAGAAACTCGCCCAGCACCCCCTCCTCTCCGACGGCGCCATGGGCACCATGCTCTACGCCAAGGGGGCCAGCACCGAGCAGTGCCTGGAATACCTGGTCATCAGCCGGCCCAGCTGGGTGACGGAGATCCACCAGGCCTTCGCCGCGGCCGGCGCGGATGTGATCAAGACCCACAGCTTCGGGGCCAACCGGGTGCGCCTGGCCAAGTACGACCTGGCCCACAAGGTGCGGGACCTGAACTTCCGGGCCGTGAAGCTGGTGCGGGACGTGCGGGAGGTGACGGGCCGGTCCCTCTTCATCGCCGGGGATGTGGGCCCCCTGGGCGCTCGTCTCCAGCCCGATGGCCCCCTGACGCCGGAAGCGGCCCGGGCCGCCTTCCAGGAGCAGATCGCGGTCCTGTGGGAGGCCGGCGCAGACCTGATCCTCTTCGAGACCTTCGGCGACCTGGCGGAGCTGACCATCGGCGTGCAGGCGGCCCGGGAGGTGTGCGACCTGCCCATCGTGGCCTCCATGACCTACAACCAGGATGGCTTCACCCTGGCCGGCCAGTCCCCCGGGGAGGTCATCGCTGGGCTGAAGGCCGCCGGCGCGGATCTGGTGGGGATCAACTGCGCGGTGGGGCCGGCCGCCACCCTGGAGACCCTGAAGCGCATGCACCAGGCGGACCCGGAGGCGGCCTTCAGCGTCATGCCCAACGCCGGCTTCCCCGAGCGGGTGGATGGCCGCTTCCTCTACCCCGCGGGGCCGGAGTACTTCGCCCGCTACGTGGCTCCCTTCCTGGAGAACGGGGCCCGGCTGGTGGGCGGCTGCTGCGGCACCACCCCCATGCACATCCGGGCCATGCGCCAGGCCCTGGACACGGCCTGGGCCGAGCGCAGCGGTCAACCGGTGCGGACCAGGAACGGCGCCGCCAGCTACACGGTCCTGGAGCCGGAGCCGGGGCTGAGCGTCAGCCTGGCCGGGCCCGAGGACGAGGCCGGAGAGGAAGGCCCCACCCCCCTGCTCCAGAAGCTGCGGGCGGGCCAGTTCGTCATCAGCGTGGAGGTGGATCCGCCCCGGGGCTTCAACGCCCAGAAGCAGATCGAGGGGGCCCGGCACGCCAAGGAGGTGGGCGCGGACGCGGTGAACGTGGCCGACAGCCCCATGGCCCGAGTGCGCATGGGCGCCCTGGCCTTGACCGTGCTCATCCAGCAGCAGGTGGGCATCGAGACTATCCTCCACTTCACCACCCGGGACCGCTCCCTCATGGGCCTGCAGGCGGACCTGATCGGGGCCCACGCCCTGGGGGTGCGCAACATCCTGGCCCTGACCGGGGACCCGCCCAGCCTGGGCGACACCAAGGAGAGCACGCCGGTCTACGACGTGGACTCCATCGGGCTGGTGCGCATCATCCAGCGCTTCAACCAGGGCTTCGACCCCTCGGGCCGGGAGATGGGACGCCGGGGTCACTTCACCATCGCGGTGGCCTGCGACCCCACCCGGCCCAACCTGGAGGAGGAGGTGGATCGCTTCCACCGCAAGGTGAGCGGCGGTGCCCACTTCACCATGACCCAGCCCATCTTTGACCCCCAGCTCTGGCTGGACTTCCTAGCCCTGTACGAGCAGCGTCACGGCCCCTTCCCGGTGCCGGTCCTCATCGGCGTGCTGCCCCTGCAGAGCCACCGGCACGCAAGCTTCCTGCACAACGAGGTGCCGGGCATCACCCTGAGCCCGGAGGCCCTGGAACGCATGCGCAAGGCCGGGGCCAACGGACGCCAGGAGGGGGTGAAGATGGCCCAGGAACTTCTGCTCCAGCTGAAGGAAGCCCCCCACGTGCAGGGCGTCTACCTCATGCCTAGCTTCGGCCGCTACGAAGTGGCCTGCCAGGTGCTGGAAGTCCTCAACCCGGTGGAACGACCATGACCCACACGCCACAACCAGGAAAATTCTCCATG
Source organism: Caldilineaceae bacterium (assembly GCA_015494005.1). Taxonomy (GTDB): domain Bacteria; phylum Chloroflexota; class Anaerolineae; order Caldilineales; family Caldilineaceae; genus S144-5. The sequence goes on along the minus strand of WGCB01000235.1, from coordinate 457 downwards.
AGCACCAGCCCCAACTACCAGGACTACCGGGATGTCCCGGAACTCGTGAAACTCTTCAGCATCCTGGGGGACGCGGACTGCAGCTGGCTGGCCAGCGTCCGCCCGGACAGCCGGGCCCATCTGGTGCCCGTCTGGCACGTCTTCTTCGAAGGGCGCTTCTACATCGTCATCAGCTCCCGCTCGGTGAAGAGCCAGAACATCCGCAAGCATGAGTACGTGAGCCTGGCCCTGCCGGATCCCAACAACGTCCTCATCGTGGAGGGGGTGGCTGCACCGGCCCTGGACATGCAGGCCGCGCTGCGCCCCCTCTTCCTCTCCAAGTACGACTGGGACATCGCCAAGTCCCAGGAGTACGACCTGATCATCGAGATCACCCCGGTCAAGGTGCTGGCCTGGGGTGAGCACGGCGAGGGCCGCTGGCGCCTGGCCTGATCCCCCACCTTCCCCCGCATATCTC
>WGCB01000234.1 GCA_015494005.1 Caldilineaceae bacterium | reverse complement strand
GCTCCGGCGTGCGCTTGGCCGCCATGATCCCGGCGATGCGGGCCGCGGCCAGGACGTCCCCCTTGGGCACCTGGCCGTCCCGGATGGCCGCCAGGGTGGAGGGCTGCATGCGCATCTCCCCCTGGGCCACCGCGACCCGGCTGGTGACGGCCTTCTCGCCCACGTCCACCATGGCGGCGTGGCCCCGCTCGTCCAGATGGGTCAGCTTCCCGACACTGTCCGACATGGCTCCTCCCGGTCCTAGTTTCCCGCTCCCAACTCCCCGATCAACCGCGCGTGGACCCAGCTCCCGGCTGGCAGCTCCCCCTGGTCCTGGGGCAGCTCCAGCAGGGCATTGGCGGAGCGCATGCTCAGCAGGCGGCTGCTGGCCTGGCTGCCGGTGCTGTGGGCCCAGAAGCAGCGCTCCCCGTCGTCCCAGACCAGGGTGGCCCGATGGAACTCCGGCCGCTCCGGGTCCAGGGGCAAGGGCTGGGCCAGCCGAGCCTGGATGCGGGTCAGCTCCGGGCGGGACCAGCCGGCCAGCTTGCGCAGGGCAGGGACGGCCATCAGGTAAAAGGTGACCAGACTGCTCACCGGGTTGCCCGGCAGGCCGAAGACCAGCCGCCGGCGCCCGTCCACCTGGGCCGTGGCGAAGGTGAGGGGCTTGCCCGGCTTCATGCGGATGCGGCCGAAATGGACCTGGCCCGCGTGTTCCAGCAGAGGCTTGATCAGGTCCAGATCCCCCATGGAGACCCCACCAGAGGTGAGGAGCACATCGGCCTGGGCCAGGCCCGCCTGCACCTTGGCCTCCAGCTCGGCCTGGCTGTCCCCAGACGAGCCCAGGTCCACGGGCACGCCACCGGCCTCCCGCACCGCGGCCAGGAGCATGGTTCGGTTGCTGTCCCAGATCTGTCCTGGCCCCAGGGGCTGGCCTGGCTCCACCAGCTCGTCCCCGGTGGACATGACCGCCACCCGGGGCCTGGGATGGACCCACACCTGGCTGCGTCCCACCGTGGCCAGGAGACCCAGCTCCGCGGGGCCCAGCCGCTCCCCCGGCGCCAGGACGGGCTGGCCCGCGGCCACGTCCACCCCCACGGCACGCACGTCCTGGCCGGGCCGCACTCGGGCGTGGATGCGCACCCGGGGCTGACCGTCTCCGCCCAGGGGCTCCGTCTCCTCCACAGGCACCACCGCGTCCGCGCCGGGGGGCAGGGGAGCGCCCGTGGTGATGTAGGCCACCTGCCCGGCTTCCAGGCGGAAGTCCGGGGCCTGGCCGGCGGTCACCTGGGCCACCACCGGGTACTCGCCCGGACCGTCCTGGGCCACCACCGCGTAGCCGTCCTTCACCGAGGCGGGGAAGGGAGGCAGGGGCTGCTCCGCCACCACCTCCTCGGCCAGGATCCGCCCCAGGGCTTCGGCCAGGGGGACCTGCGCCGGGGGCAAGGGCTGGGCCTGCTCCAGGACCAGGGCCAGGGCTTCGGAAACGGGCAACATGGGGTAGGGAGATTCGGGCATGGCGTCCTCGTTCACGGCTGCACAGGTTTTGTCGCTGCCCGCTATTATACATCAGGGTGGCAAATGGCCGGGAAACCCCAGAGCCTCAGCACGCAGGTTGGCGCCGGGGGATCCAGTGCCCTGGGAACGTGGTCTCTTGTCGGCCTGAGTTTGTAGACACGGGCAGAGCGCCTGTGCTATGATCCCGGTGACAAGGAGGCAAGTTGCAGCCCATGAATCTGCGCATGGATGGGCCCCAGAGGCTCTTTCCCCAGGAACCGCCGCCCCGCCTGGTCTGGCGCCAGCACACGAACCCCTTCATCCGGCTGGTGAAGCGGGAGAAACCAGCCAAGCGGGTGCTCCTCAGCGCCCTGCGTGACGGCAAGCTGCCTGTGGAGCCGGTGGGGGACTGGCCGGGCAAGGGGCCCTTCCCGGCCCAGGACGACTACGCGCTCATCGATCCAGATCTGCACCTGGACCCGGCCCCGCCCTCGACGCCGCCACCGGGTGTGGGCTACGCTGGCCTGACCGCGGCCCAGCGCCACTTCTTCGCGGACTGGCTCCTGGATCCCACCCAGCCCGCACCTCGGGCCTACCGGCAGCTCTACCTGGCCCAGCTGGAGACCCGGCTCCTGGAAGGCAAGCGGCGGCGGGAGGATGTCAAGCACGAGCTGGATCGCCTGCTGGGCGCGGAAAGCTGGGCCGGGGATCCGGATCTGGGCCGGACGGCCCTGCTGGCCGGCTGGCTCTCCCAGGACGGCCCCTTCCTGGCCCGGGTGCTCTGCGGGGGGCTTCCGGCCCGGCTCCTGGGCGTGGGGCTGGGGCTCCAGGCCCTGCTGAAGACGCCCCTGGCGCCGGGGGAGGTCCCGGCCTTGGTGGAGGAGTGGCGCCTGCCCTCCGTGACGCCTCGATCCCGGATGGACGAAGACGTGCTGCGCATGCGCCTGGAGTCGGTGGCCAACGGCCCGGGGCAAGAGGTCCTGGCCCACGCCCTGGCCCAGCTCCCGGAGGATGCCCGGGCGCCCCGGCCCTGGCGAGCGGTGCACCGGGATCTGCGCCTGGCCTTCCCCCAGCCGGACCTGCGGCCGGTCCTGGAGCCCATCCTGCGGGAGATGCTGCTGGCCGGGCCCACCCAGGCCCTGGACCAGGCGTCGACGGAGCTCCCGGGGCCGCCCCAGGCGGAGGAGCCGGACGGCGGCCGGGCTAGTGAGTGGCTCCTGGTGCTGGAGTTCGGGGAGAGCCGCTCCCAGTTCTTCGACTACGTGCTGAGCCAGGCCCGGAAGCTGCCCAGCTACCAGCAGATCATGGACGAGAACCGGCACATGGTGCACCGGGTCCACTTTCGCAAGCGGGACTTGCGCAAGTTCTGGCTCTTCTGGGAATACGTGCAGAACTGGTCCAGCACTCGGGTCTACCTGAACGGGGAAGAGCTGGAGGCGTGGAAAATCTGGCCCTACTCCCAGTATCTGCGCTAGACCAACTCCCAACTTTTGACTCCCAACTCCGCTATTTCGCCATGAAACAGGAACTGGACATCTACATTCGAGCCCGCTACCCCCTGCTCTGGGTGGTGACACCGGAGGAGGAGCGGGCCCTCAAGGAGCTGGAAGAGCTGGCCACGGAGCAGCGCAAGCGCCTGCTGCTCTGGAGCATCACCGATGGCGTGGTCAACCCGGCCCTGCCCAACCGGGTGGACAGCACCAAGCGGGATCCCCTGGCCCTGCTCAAGGCCATCCAGGAGGATGGGGATCCCACCATCTGGGTGCTGCGGGACTTCCACCCTTTCCTCAAGGATCCCACGGTGGTGCGGCGGCTGCGGGAGGTGGCCTTCGCCCTGAAGACCAGCCCCAAGACCGTGATCCTCCTGGGCCCGGTGCTCCACATCCCCACGGAGCTGGAGAAGGAGATCACCGTGGTGGACTTCGACCTGCCCGACGCCCAGCGCCTGGACCAGCTCCTGGCGGGGATCATCGAGGCAGCCCAGGGCAGCGGCAAGATCACGGTGGAGCTGGACCGACGCCAGCGGGGGCGGCTGGTCCAGGCCTGCCTGGGGCTCACGGAGAGCGAGGCGGAGAACGCCATCGCCAAGGCCATCATCCAGGCGGGCGATCGCCTGGACGGGGACGCGGTGGAGGCCGTCACCGCGGAGAAGCAGCAGATCATCCGCAAGAGCGGCCTGCTGGAGTTCCACGCCAGCCAGGAGCGGCTGCGCAACGTGGGTGGCCTGGGGGCCCTGAAGGAGTGGCTGCGCAAGCGGGTGCGGGCCTTCAGCGACGAGGCCCGGGCCTTCGGCCTGCCCGAGCCCAAGGGCATCCTCCTGGTGGGCGTCCAGGGCTGCGGCAAGTCCCTGGTGGCCCGGGCCGTGGCCAACTCCTGGCGGCTGCCCCTCCTGCGCCTGGACGTGGGCCGGCTCTTCTCCTCCCTGGTGGGCTCCAGCGAGGAGAACCTGCGCAACGCCATCCGGGTGGCCGAGTCCATCGCGCCGGTGGTCCTCTGGGTGGATGAGATCGAGAAGGGCTTCTCCGGCGTGGGCTCCAGCAACGTGAGCGACGCGGGGACCGCGGCCCGGGTCTTCGGCAGCTTCGTCACCTGGCTGCAGGAAAAGCAGGCGCCGGTCTTCGTCATTGCCACGGCTAACGACGTGAGTCAGCTGCCGCCGGAGTTGGTGCGCAAGGGCCGCTTCGACGAGATCTTCTTCGTGGACCTGCCCGATGCCCAGGAGCGGGCGGAGATCTGGCGCATCCACCTGCTCAAGCGCCACCGGGACCCGCAGGACTTCGACCTGCACACCCTGGCCATGGCCTCGGATGGCCTCTCCGGCGCGGAGATCGAGCAGGCCGTCATCGCCGGGCTCTACGAGGCCTTCGACCAGGGCCGGCCCCTGCAGATGGACGACCTGCTCAACGTGCTCCAGGAGACCATCCCCCTGAGCACCATGATGCAGGAACAGATCCAGGCCCTGCGGGAATGGGCCCATCAACGGGCCCGGCCTGCCTCGGGCTGACCCAGCACACCACCCGGAATCCCCATGCCCCGAGAACGTTTCGAGTGGCTCGAGATCGC